>JAGBZV010000123.1 GCA_017628075.1 Clostridia bacterium | reverse complement strand
GCACCTGTTCGTAGGTCGTCATGCTGCTTGTATGTATTTTTGCAAACAGCGTGTCGATCATCTTGTCAATCGGCGCATATCCCGTTTTGACGGGATTGAGAGGCATCGCGTTCAAAAGCGTCTTTGCATCAAATTTTCCTTGATACGGTGTCTTGCTCCACCCGAGTGCCAGATAGGCGTCTGTGTCGGCCGGGGAAACGGTGATGGACGTGCCGTCTGCGGCATAGAGCGTGAGCTGCGTCGGCGCCGGGGGCTCGGGCTTCGGTGTCGGATCCTCTGGCGGCGTTGTGGGATTCTTCAGTGTGATGGAGAAGCGCTCCTCAGGATAAAGGATCCGAATCACGAAAGCAGCAACCTCGGCACGGGAGATGGGCTTATCGTGCAGGAAGGTTCCGGCATCGTCCATGCCGATGACGATGCCTGCGCGGTACGCGCGGTAGATGGCATCGTAAAACTGTGCACCAACCGGAACGTCCGGAATGGCACCGTCCTCGACGAGGTTCTTCTCCGTCCAGATGCTGTCCGGAAGACGGGAGAAGAAATACAGCAGCTCTGCGCGCGTCAGCGGTGTGAGCATCCGGCGGTCCAGAATTGCGCCAACCGTGTCGTCGATCATCTGATGCGTAGAAGCGTAGTCGAGAAAGCTTTGATACCATGGCGCATTTGGATCGTACAGTGCGGAAAGCTCTGCATCTCTGCCCGTGATGCGTGCGTGCAGGCGAGAAAGCAGCGTAATGCCCTGGGCACCGGTGATGTCTGAAAGCGGCTCAAAGGTGGTATCGGAGGTGCCGATCATCATACCTGTTCCGAGCACGCGGTCAACGCTGTGACAGAACCAATCGTCATCCCTGACGTCCGTGAATTTTGAGGCGGCGGAGGTCGGTATAACGAGTGTGGAGAACAGCAGAATGAGTGCTGACAGGATCGCGGTCATGCGTTTGCGAAGCGTATGTGTATACATAAATAGTACCGTTGTGTTCGCACTTGCGAACTGCTCCTTTCCTTGGATCGTGTGGAGCGGCATGGAGCCGCGTGTCGTTTCCTTCAGTATAACACAGATTGGGTGTCGTTTCAAGTGGGATTTTGTAAATTTTCCGGTTTGCTGCGTGCAAGGGTGGTGCGCAGATACTGTCCCGTATAGGAGCCGGGGACCAAAGCGACCTCCTCGGGTGTGCCGCAGGCCACGATCGTGCCGCCGCCGTCACCACCCTCGGGGCCGAGATCAATGATATAATCTGCGGTTTTGATCATGTCCAGATTGTGCTCAATGACGATGACCGAATTTCCGGTATCGACCAGACGCTGGAGCACGTCGATGAGCTTTGCTACGTCTGCGGCGTGCAGGCCGGTCGTGGGCTCGTCGAGAATATATACCGTGCGTCCCGTCGCGCGGCGGGAAAGCTCTGATGCCAGCTTGACGCGCTGCGCCTCACCGCCCGAAAGCGTGGTGGAGGACTGCCCGATCCGGATATAGCCGAGTCCGACGTCATACAGCGTTCTCAGCTTGTTTGCGATGCGCGGTATGCTGGAGAAAAAGTCGAGGCCCTCCTCAACGGACATATCAAGAACGTCGGAGATACTCTTTCCCTTATACGTGCAGGCGAGCGTATCGCGGTTGTAGCGCTTGCCCTTGCAGACGTCGCACGTGACGTATACATCCGGTAAAAAGTGCATCTCAATGCACTTGACACCGTCGCCCTCGCACGCCTCGCAGCGTCCGCCCTTGACATTGAAGGAGAATCGACCGGGGCCGTACGCGCGCTTTTTGGCTTCTACCGTCTGGGCAAACAGATTGCGGATCTCGGTAAAGAGCCCCGTGTACGTTGCAGGATTGGAGCGCGGCGTGCGTCCGATGGGGCTCTGATCGATGGAAATGACCTTATCCAATGCCTCGATGCCTTCAATACGGGTGTGCTTGCCGGGGTAGGTAATGGCACCGTTGAGCTTTTTGGCTAAGGCGCGATGCAGAATCGTATTGACAAGAGAGGATTTTCCGGAGCCGGAAACGCCCGTGACACAAAGGAACAGACCGAGAGGGAACTCTGCCGTTACGTTTTTCAGATTGTTTTCCATGGCGCCGACTACACGCAGACATTTGCCGTTTCCGAGTCTGCGCTGTGCCGGTACGGGAATTCGCTTTCTTCCGGAAAGATACTCACCTGTGATGGAGGCGGGGTTTGCCATGATCTCCGCGGGCGTGCCGACGGCAATGATCTGTCCGCCGTGGACTCCGGCGCCCGGGCCGATGTCTACGATATAGTCGGAGGCGAGCATCGTTTCCTCGTCGTGCTCGACGACGATGACGGAATTGCCGACGTCACGCAGGCTCTTGAGCGTTTCGATCAGCTTGTGGTTGTCGCGCTGATGCAGACCGATGGACGGCTCGTCAAGAATATACAGCACGCCCATCAGCGAGGAGCCGATCTGCGTAGCAAGACGGATGCGCTGCGCTTCACCGCCCGACAGCGTGCCCGCACGGCGTGAGAGCGTCAGATAATCCAGACCGACGTTGACGAGGAAGCCGAGCCGTGCGCGGACCTCCTTTAGAATCTCTGCGGCGATCTGTGCTTCCGTTTCGTCAAGGACAAGGCTATTGACGAACTGCAATGCCGCGGCAACGGACTGACAGCAGAAATCGTCAATGCTTTTTCCGCCGACGGTTACGGCGAGGACGGCGGGATTCAGCCGTTTTCCCTTGCATTTCGGGCAGGGTGTGTCGTCCACGAACTGATCGTAGTATTCTGATTTTTCCCACTGCATACGCTCAGTGATCTTTGCAATAATGCCCTCCCACTGCATCTCCTTGCGCTGAATACGCGTGTCAAAGGAGCGGGTGATATCGTACGTCCGGGCGCCCGTGCCCCAAAGCAGCGCGTTCAGCGCTTCCTCGGAATAGTCGTGAATCGGTGTTTTCAGCGTAAAGCCGTATTCCGCACCGACTGCATCAAAAATAGGGCGTGACCACGTGCTGTCCTCAAGGGACTTGAAGCCGTTGACGTTGATAGCACCGTCTGCTAAGGACAGCGAACGGTCGGGAATGACCTTATCGGGATTGATGACACGCATTTCACCGATACCGGCACAGTGATCGCACGCGCCCATCGGATTGTTGAACGAGAACATCCGCGGAGCAAGCTCTCCGATGGAGAAATTGTGCTCCTCGCAGGCGTAATTCTGTGAGAACACCATTTCGTCCTCAAAGCCGTCCGGCGCGTCGGGAAGGGAAATGATGAGATTGCCGGCACCCAGCCGCAGTGCTGCCTCTACGGAGTCCGACAGCCGCGCACGGATGTCATCCTTCATGATGAGGCGGTCCACCACGATCTCAACGGTGTGTTTTTTGTTCTTATCAAGGGAGATCTCCTCGGACAGCTCATACATAGAGCCGTCTACGCGCACGCGCACGTAGCCCGATTTTTTCGCATCCTCAAAGACCTTTTCGTGCATACCCTTTTTGGCGCGGACAACGGGGGCGAGTACGGCAAATTTCGTGCGTGCAGGCAGGGTGCAGATGCGGTCCAGGATCTGATCGACCGTCTGCTGACGGATCTCCTTGCCGCAGACGGGGCAGTGCGGGATGCCGATGCGCGCATAGAGCAGACGCAGATAGTCGTAGATCTCCGTGACGGTGCCTACCGTTGATCTCGGGTTTTTGGACGTTGTTTTCTGGTCAATGGAAATCGCAGGGGAAAGTCCCTCGATCGAATCAAGCTCCGGCTTGTCAAGCTGTCCTAAAAACATTCTTGCGTAGGAGGACAGAGATTCGACAAAGCGACGGTGTCCCTCCGCGTAAATCGTATCGAATGCCAGGGACGATTTTCCGGATCCGGAAAGTCCCGTGAAAATGACGAGCTTATCATGCGGAACGGTCAGATCGACGTTTTTTAAGTTATTGACGCGAACACCTTTGACGGTGAGATTTTGTGATGCCACTGTGTGATCTCCTTATTTTGATGTGGCAGATGCCATCTTGATTTCGTTGATACGGTCACGCAGATAGGCGGCGCGCTCGAATTCGAGATTCTTTGCGGCGAGCTTCATTTCTGCCGTCAGCTCGGTGATGAGTGCATCTCGCTCGGTCTGTGTGATCGGTGTTTCCGCTTTTCTTGCGTTCTTTTTGGAGGTGCGGCCGGATGCGGCTGCAATTTCGTCCTTGGCGCGGAGCTCAATGACGTCGCGGACCGGCTTGATGACGGTCTGCGGTGTGATGCCGTGCTGCTCGTTATACGCCATCTGAACGGCACGGCGGCGATTGGTTTCGTCGATGGCGGCGCGCATGGAGCGCGTGACGGTATCTGCGTACAGAATGACCTTGCCCTGTGCGTTTCGCGCAGCACGGCCGATGGTCTGCACAAGGGACGTTTCGGAGCGGAGCAATCCCTCCTTGTCAGCGTCCAGGACGGCCACGAGAGAAACCTCGGGCAGGTCGATGCCCTCGCGCAGGAGATTGATGCCGACGAGAACATCGAACACGCCAAGCCGCAGATCGCGCAGAATTTCGGTGCGCTCAATCGTTTCGACGTTGTGATGAATGTAGCGCACACGCACGCGGTTGGTTTCCAGATATTCGGTCAGATCCTCTGCCATTTTTTTGGTCAGCGTTGTGATAAGCACACGTTCACCGATCTCGGTGCGCACGCGGATCTCACCGAGCAGATCGTCGATCTGTCCTTCAATGGGGCGTACCTCTACCTCCGGATCCAGCAGTCCCGTTGGGCGGATCAGCTGCTCGACCTGCTGCTCGGCGTGCGTTTTTTCGTAGTCTGAGGGCGTTGCGCTGACGAAGACCGTCTGATTGAGCTTGGATTCAAACTCATCAAAATACAGGGGGCGGTTGTCAAAGGCCGAGGGCAGACGGAAGCCGTAATCGACGAGGTTGGTTTTTCTGGCACGGTCGCCGCCGCTCATGCCGCGGACCTGCGGAAGGGTGACGTGAGATTCATCCACGAACAGCAGAAAATCGTCGGGGAAGAAATCAAGCAGGGTATACGGCGTTGAGCCCGGCTCTCTGCCGCTCATGACACGGGAGTAGTTTTCGACGCCGGAGCAGAAGCCGATTTCGCGGAGCATTTCTAAATCGTAGCGTGTACGCTCCTCGATGCGCTGTGCCTCAAGAAGCTTGTTTTGTGCG
>JAGBZV010000122.1 GCA_017628075.1 Clostridia bacterium | reverse complement strand
TTCAAAAACGTATATACCCAGAAGGGAGGTAGGTGGAGAACGAGTCCGGCAAGTGCTCCAAGCGGAACGGATGCGATCCACAGGAACAGAATGTCACCTGCCATCAGGAATTTCGTATCTCCTCCCGCACGGAGAACACCCTTCGTCAGAATAGAATTCATGGATTGGAAGATCACGATAAAGAGGATTGCATTCATCAGCTCCCATGAAATCTCCTTTGCCTCGGGAGATACGTTATAATAGCCGATGATCGGTCCGCGCAGGAGAAAGATCAGAGCGGCGGCAAGTATGCCGATGATGCCTCCCATAAACAGGAAGGTGTAGCCTTGGCGCTGTGCTTTGTCGTAATCACCGGTTCCCATTGTGTGTCCGGTTATGATACCCGATGCGTTTGAGATTCCCGTCGTCAGAACGGAGGAGAGCTGCTGTACTACCATTGTGACGGAGTTCGCGGCGACAAACGTTTTGCCGATGTGTCCCATGATCATGGCGACGGCATTGTTTCCGAGTGCCAGCAGTGCATCGGAAATGAGAACGGGAATGGAGATGCGGACGTATTCGGAGAGGAGGTCGCTGACACGCATCGTAACGTCGCGCAGGCGATAAGCAATTTTACGGTCCCCAAAAAAGAAATAGCCGCAGATAAAGCACAGCTCAAATATGCGTGCGATCAGCGTACCGAGTGCCGCGCCGGCGATTTCCATGCGCGGTGCTCCGAGGTGTCCGAAAATAAACACCCAGTTTGAGAAGACGTTGACGAAAAACGCACAGATGGAGCAGATGAGAGGAATCCGAACCTGACCGACCGTTCGCAGAACGATGGTACAGGTCGTAGTCAGTCCCATGCAAATATACGTTGGCACCATCCAGCGCAGATAGACAATACCGTGCTCGATGATCTCCTTCTCCGGAGTGTAAATGCGCATAATAGCGGAGGGGAAAAGCGCAGTTGCCACGGTGAAGACGGCGCTGAAGATGAACACGAAGCGCAGCATAATGGTGACTGCTTTTTTGAGTGAATACATCTCCTTCATGCCCCAGAAGCGTGACGTCAGTACCGAGGCGCCCATACCGATTCCCATGCAGCAGATCATGAAGATATTGATGAACTGCGTGGCAAGAGAGGATGCGGAGAGCTGTGCGTCTCCCATTTCGGACAGCATAACGGTATCCATCAGATTGATACCGACGGTAATAAGGCTTTGCATCGAAACGGGAATTGCGATTTTGAGCATCTGTCGGTATAGGGAACGATCTCCGATATACGCCTTCAGCCATGAGATGATGCGATTATTTGTATATGATCCAGAACTCACGAAAATCTCCTTAAATATCCAATCGAAATTACAAAAGCAAGATAAGTGTCCTGCACCATTTGTTTCCAAAGGGCACAGGACACCAATTGTTTGGGTTGATGGATGCTGTGATATGCTGTGATATGATATGCGTACGCGATGCGCTGATCAGAGCTGGCTCCAATCACAATCGACTTCGGCATCTCTGTCACAGGTCAGAATTCCGTCAATGACCTTCAGCTCTGCCATCTGCACAACAGTGCGGTTAGGGCGATTGCAATCAGGATGTGTGAAGTAAACGATGAACGCGCGACCGCCGATGACAAAGACGTCAGCGTGTGCGCCGTATATATTATCCTCACGGCGCGTACCGGGCTTGTCGAGAATGTTGGTCTTCTGACGGACAAAGTGCTCACCGTCGTCAGAGGAGTATACTGCCTGTCCATGGACATCGGCAATCAGCCAATATTTGCCTTCAAATTCAAATACGTTGGGGCCTTCCTGGGGGTCGGTAGTTGCGTTGCCCCTATATTCCCAATTGTAAAGATCTTTACTGTCTGCATAGTGGGTGAAGGAATTCTGGCACTCGTCCTTATACCACATACGCCATGTTCCGTCGGGAAGACGGATGCAGCAGGGGTCAATGATACGTCCAGAGCCGAAGCTGAGGCCGCCAACATGGTCCCAATAGAACAGATCGGAGGACGTATAATGCTCAATGGAAGATTTGCCAAGCCAATCTGTATATACACCCACAATATAGGAAACGTACATATGGTACAGCTTCTCGTCGGGATCGTAAACGATTTCAGGCGCCCAGAACGTATT
>JAGBZV010000121.1 GCA_017628075.1 Clostridia bacterium | reverse complement strand
CCTTGGTGGTGTTCGTGTTTACTCCGCTAAGATTGCAGAGTAGATGGCTATTCTTTTTTGTCGTTACTTGTTCTTTTCGTGAACGTTGCTTTTTTTCGCATTTGCAAGCATGAGTTTCAGGCGGTTTTCCTGGTTGACCTTTGTTGCACCGGCATCGTAGTCGATAGCAACAATATTAACGTTGGGGTTGCGCTCCTTGATGGGGCGCATCATGCCTTTTCCGCAAATGTGATTCGGCAGGCATCCAAAGGGCTGTGTACAGACGATATTTTCGACACCGGACTCGGCGAGCTCCAGCATTTCTGCCGTAAGAAGCCAACCCTCACCCATTTTCGTTCCGACACCGATATAGCCGTTTGTCAGCGCAATGATATGCTTGAAATGTGCGGGCGGCTCAAAAACGCCGTGCTCCTCGATGATTTTGATCAGGTCGTTTTTCTTTTTGTCGAAGAAATCAAACAGCTTCAAAAAAACGCGGTGGCGGATTGGATGCAAGCCGTAAAGGTTGTAATCGGTGATCGTTGCGTGGACCGTATAGAGGAAAAAATCAAGAAGTCCGGGGACAACGGGCTCCGCGCCCTCGGAAACGAGAAAGCGCTCAAGATCGTTATTGGCAAGAGGGGAATACTTGACGAAGATCTCGCCGACGATTCCGACTCTTGCGGCAGGTCGCAGAGTGCGCGGGATTGCAGCAAAATCTCGCAGGATTGAACGGTAGTTTTCCTTGACCTGATTGTAATTGACAACGGTTCGTTCCGTAAGCTGGTCTGCCAGCCGCTGCGTCCATAGGTCCGCAAGCGCCTGTGCAGCACCGTGCTCGTTTTCATACGGACGGCATTGGTTGACGCAGAGCATCATGAGGTCGGCGTACAGAAACGCATAAACGATCTTATGGATGAGAGGCAGCGTCAGGGAAAGTCCGGGATGCCGCTCAAGCCCTAAAAAGCTGAGTGCTACGACCGGGACTTGCGGATAGCCGGCCTTCTTCAGTGCCTTGCGCAGAAGGGAAACGTAATTGGATGCCCGGCATCCGCCGCCCGTCTGGAAAAAGACGAGGGCGACCTTATCGGGATCGTACTTTCCGGACTTGATGGCATCGAGGAACTGTCCGATAACGATGATGGCAGGATAGCAGGCATCGTTGTGGACATGGCGGAGGCCTTCCTCTGCAATGTGTGGGCCGGTGCTGTCCAGAAGCTCAACGTGATAGCCAAAATTGCGCAGGACGCCGCAGATAAGCTTGAAGTGCATTTGCAGCATCATCGGAACGAGAATGGTATAGTCTTTTTTCATCTCCTTTGTAAAGGAAATGTATTCCTGCTTTGGAACAGAGGCGTTTCGCATGCTTTTCCAGTTGCCGCCGATGTCGGGGGCATCCTTTCTTTCGTAATGTCTTACAATTCGCAGCCGGTGTCTGCCGACACGTTACGGCTGCTTTGCATCACGATCCTCCAGTGCACCCATAAGGGAGCGCAGGCGGATCTTGACGGCACCGAGGTTGGTGATCTCGTCAATTTTGATCTGTGTATAGAATTTACCGTGGGATTCCAGAATCTCCCGGATCTCGTCGGTCGTAATTGCGTCAATGCCGCAGCCGAAGGAGACGAGCTGTACAAGCTCCGCATCCGGATTTTCCGCAGCGAACATCGCCGCACGGTACAAGCGCGCGTGATAGGTCCACTGATTGAGGACGTGCAGCGTGGGTGTTTGGGCATACTCACAGACGGCATCCTCGGAAACGACGACGAATCCGAGCGCGGATGCGAGTCGGTCGATGCCGTGACCGATTTCGGGATCGATGTGATAGGGACGGCCGGCGAGGATCATAATCCGGCGGCCCTCTGCGCGTGCCTGCGCGATGGCGTTCGCACCCTGCTCTCGGATCTGCTCCATGTATCTGTTATATGCAGAGAAGGCGGAGCGGACGGCAGTACGGATCTCGCGGTCCGGAATCGGCGTTCCGTTTTCCCGGAAGGCGCGGGCAAGCGTGCGGGCAAGGATCCGCTCGGAATCAAGGTTCAGATACGGCGCGAAAAAGTTTGTGGCACGCAGGGAGTCCATGTTGCCCCGCAGAAGCTCTGAATAATACGCAACGACCGGGCAATTGTAGTGATTTGCGGATTGATGCTCGTCGATGTTGTACGTCAGGCACGGATAGAAGATCGTATCAACGTTCTTTTCAAGGAGCTCCTCGATATGTCCGTGCATCAGCTTCGCAGGATAACACGCGGTATCCGAGGGAATGGAGAATTGCCCCTTTTCGTAGGTGGATCGGCGGGAGGGCGAGGAAAGAACGACCTCGTAGCCGAGCTCGGTGAACAGCGTGTGCCACAGGACGGCAAGCTCGTACATACCGAGTGCCATCGGAAGGCCGACGGTGCCGCGGTGGCCGGGCTTGGATTGAAGTCCGTACAGATATGAGCGCTTCCATTCGTAAAGATTAGGCAGGGGCGCGACGTCGGTATCGAAGCCGGCACCGCGTTCGCACCGATTTCCGGAGATGAAGCGTGCTCCGCCCGAAAAGGTATTGACCGTGAGGCGGCAGTGGTTGGTACAGCGGCGGCATACGGTCGTTGCGGAGGAATGGGTAAAGGCCGCAAGGTCCGACCTTGAGATGAGCGTGCTTTGTGCGGTCTGATGCTGTTTTACGTACAGCGCCGCGCCGTATGCGCCCATAAGGCCTGCGATCTGCGGACGGATGACCTCGTGGCCGAGCTCACGCTCAAAGGCGCGGAGGACACAGTCGTTGTAGAAGGTTCCGCCCTGTACGACAACGTGAGAGCCCAGTGCTTCGGCGGAATTGACGCGGATGACCTTATAAATGGCGTTTTTGACGACGGAAATGCACAGACCTGCAGAAATATCCTCCGGCGTAGCGCCGTCCTTCTGGGACTGCTTGACCGAGGAGTTCATAAACACGGTACAGCGTGTACCGAGATTGACGGGATGGGAGGAAAACCGACCGCGCTCTGCGAATTCTGCAGCGGTAAAGCCCATGCTGCGTGCAAACGTTTCCAAGAAGGAGCCGCATCCGGAGGAGCACGCCTCGTTGAGCATGATGGAGTCAATGGCTCCGTTGGCGATACGGAAGCATTTGATGTCCTGACCTCCGATATCAAGGATGAAGTCGACGTCTGGGCGGAAATGCTTTGCTGCGGTAAAGTGCGCGATGGTTTCGACGATACCCACGTCCACGCCGAATGCAGCGCGGATCAGCTCTTCTCCGTAGCCGGTGACTGCAGAGCCGCTGATGACGACGCGATCCTCGCAGTGTGAATAGATCTTGTTGATTTGTTCGCGGATGATCTCCACGGGATTTCCCTGATTGGAGGAATAGAATGTGTACAAAAGGGAATTGTCATTGCCGATGACAACGAGCTTGGTCGTTGTAGAGCCGCAGTCGATACCGAGCCACGCGGTTCCGGTATACGATGCGAGATCGGATGTGGGGACGGAGGCGCGCGCGTGGCGTTCAGAGAAGGCGCGATATTCCTCCTCTGATGTGAAGAGCGGCGGAAGCGTGTCCAGCACGGCGCGATGATTCAGGCTTGCGCGGATGTCGGCGCGCAGCGTATCCAGCGTTACGTGATGCAAGGATTTCGCTGCATAGAGCGCTGTGCCTCGTGCAACGGCGTATGGGCCCCATTCCGGGAAAAGCGCTGTTTCGCCCCTTTGGAGCTTCAGCGTATCGATGAAGCGCTGCTGAAGGCCCTCGCAGAAATGCAGGGGACCGCCAAGGAACAGCACCTTCTTTGTGTTTCCGTCTCCGTCACGGCCGATGCGGCGTCCTTGCGCAAGTCCGGCGATGGTCTGATTGACGACTGCCTGATAAATGCTTGCTGCGACGTCGGCCTTGTTTGCTCCCTGATTGAGCAGCGGCTGAATATCTGTTTTTGCGAACACGCCGCATCTGGACGCGATGGGATAGATGCGCGTATGCTCAAGGCTCAGACGGTCCATATCACCGACGGAAAGGTTGAGCAGCGTGGCCATCTGGTCTATAAAAGCGCCCGTGCCGCCTGCGCAGGTGCCGTTCATACGCTCATCCATTGCGCCGTCGAAGAAAATGACCTTGGCATCCTCACCGCCAAGCTCAATTACGGCAGAGATATCCGGCGCAAGTGTGCGGACGACCTCACCCGTTGCGAAAACCTCCTGCACAAACGGGACACCGATTGCGCCGGAAAGGCCGAGTCCGGCAGAACCGGAAATGGCAGCGGAAACGGAAACGGATCCGTCCAACGGGAGTGCATCGAGCAGATCGAGCACCTTTTCACGGACACGGGAGAAGTGCCGTTCGTATGTTTCATAAATAACGTTTTCCACATCGGCGGAGCCGTCGTCGCGGCAGCGTGCAAGCACGAGCTTTGCGGTGGTCGAACCGATGTCGATGCCGAGAAAATAAGTTTGCTCCATTACGATCCTCTTGAATGTGATTAGATTTGCTGTATGAAATTATACCTATTTATATATAGTGCAAATACCAATGTAAGTATATCACATAAGTGTGAAAAAATCGTAAACAATGCGGAGGTTTTTTATATGCAAATTTTCACGAAAATAATACCGTTTAAGTGACAATAACGCAAAAATATACACAAAACGCCCCCATATTGTCTCCAAATTCGCAGTTTGTCCCGATGGATATCGGGCTTGCGGCGGAGAGTGGGAGCGCTGTCGGGGAAATATTACGTGCGGTCAGCATCTTCCTTGCGTTGGCTGCCAAAGGAAAGACGGGCGCGCAGGCGAGGCGCATCGCGCCGGGCGACGGCATCACGGAATTCGTGAAGGCAAGCAAGCATGGCGTCAAGCTCCGATACCAGGTAGTCGCCGTTGTCCAAAAAAGCATCCGTCCACGCATCAGGGTCAAGCAGGGCGGCGCGGGAGAGGTCGTGATACTGCTCTGATGAAAGGCTCTTGTGTGCTGTGGCTGTCGGACTTTGCATATAGGCGCTGGAAACCAGGCGTACAAGCTGTGAGGTGAATGCGATCCGACGGTCGTGGTTGTCGGCGGTCGTAACCGAGATCTGCGCAAACCCGGCCGGAGCAAGCAGGGACCTTGCGCGGTGGATATGGTGCGGATTGTCAAAGGTCGGCGGTACCAGGGCCAGCTCCGCGCCGCGAAATAAATCCGCGCGGCTGTTTTGGAAGCCGCCGTGGGGGGCGCTTACGAGAGGGTGACCGCCAAAAAACAGAAAGCCGTGCTCTTGTGCAAGCGGGAAAATTTCATTGCAAACGGCGCGTTTGGTATCTGCACAGTCGATCAGAAGGGAGTGCTTCGAAAAATCCCGCACGTGCTCCTTGACGAATCGGATGACGGCACGCGGCGGCAGTGCGAGGAAAATCAGGTCGCAGCCGGAAAGTGCGGCGCGTGTCAGTGGGCCGTCTAAGATACCGGACATCTGCGCGTAGTCCCTCGCGGCAGCATCCATATCCCAACCGAGCACAGTGGCTTCGCCCGAGGTTTTATACGCCTTTGCGAGCGAGCATCCGATCAGGCCGAGTCCGATAATTCCAACAGTCATAAGTAATCTCCTTTTCAAGCATGCGATCGTGCGGTACTGCACAACGGTAATGAAAGAAACCGCCCCTCGACCGAGGGGCGGTGAGCCTGCGGATTAAGCGTGCAGAAGGATTGCTTCTCCTGCGCCGAGGGTTATGGTGTTGTTTTCAAGCTTTACGAAAATACCGCCGTCGTTCATGACCGTCAGCGGAGCGTCGGTATGAAGCGTGAAGGTGTTTTCATTCTGGAAATCACGGTTGACGAGATAGATGGATCCGTCCTCAAAGAAGCCGATCACGCCGTTTTGGCCGTCGATGGATGCGACGGTGTCAAAGCGCTCGAAAAGCTTTGTGCCGGGCTCGGGTGCATCACCGATGTGGAAGACAGCCTTGCTCTTCGTATTGAAAAGGTGGCGGCCTGCCGGCTTGATCTGTGCATTGATTGCCTGTGCGTCAAACCAGTGGGGGCATTTGCTGCCATCGATGTTGCACATGGCGTTCGCCCATCTCCAGGCATCGTCGTAGGGCAGACCCCAATAGGTGAAGTAGGAGATTCGCTTCATGCCGTATGCAAGGCACATATTGACCTCCCAGAAAAGCTCGGCGCGGGTGAGATTGCGGTATGATCCGTGCTCACTCAGAAGCACAATGAGCATCGGGTCAATCTCATATTTGTTTGCAATATCGCGGATATCCTCAATATTTTCAAAGAATCCGGCACGGTCCTCTGTTTTTTCGGCTGCCAGTCGAATGAGGCGTTCGCGTTCGTCGGCAATGTCGAGGCTCATTGTTCCCGTGCGGTTTTCGCGTCCGAGGAAATGGTAGTGGTCATAGGAAATGAGATGCGGATTGACGATATTGACAAACGCTTCCAGGTGAGAACGGTAGTCGGGATTGCCGAGCTGCTCCGGAACTGCATAGTTGGGGAACAGGTTGATGATGGTCTCCTTATCCGGGGAGTAACGGCGGAATGCCTTTACGATCGCAGAGAGGACGGGGAAGCTGCTCGCACTCGGCTCGTCCACGATCTCCCAGCCGATGACGTTGTCGAATTCGGCGTAGTCAGCGACAACCTCCTTTGCGACAGCGTCTGCACCTGCGAGATCGTCATTATAGTAGACTTCTCTGATGCGGGGATCGAGAATGTATGCGCGCAGACCGTAATGGCGAAGAACGCGGAGAGCTTTCTTGTTGGTTTCCGTGTCGTACGTCAAGGGAACGAGCGTCATGCCGCTTGCGGCAATCTCGGCAACGATGTCGTCACGAATAATGAAGTTTGCGTACGGACCGTGGTAATACGTGATGTCAAATTGTTTCATGGAAGAATCCTCCTTTGGGGACATCTCAATTTTTTGTTGCCTTATTATAACATATGGTGTAAAAAAAAGCAAGGGAATTTCGATTATTTTGAAAAAATATTTTCAGATGGAAGATTTCTCTTGACAACGCAGGCTTTTCCGGGTAAAATTATCAAAAACGGCTATGAATCGCGACGAGCCGTACGCGCCACGGGAGGGATACCGTTTTGTTACGGGACATACGAATGCAGAATACAGAAGAATTATATCGGCCGGACGTTGTGCTGATCGGGACGGGTATGCAGGGAATCCCGTATATTGAGGAGATTCTTTTGGCCGATGCGGCGGGGCTGTGCCGCTTTGTTGGGGTAATTGACGCAGAAGGTGCGTTGGGTGCGGGATACGATGCGCTGTGCGCGGCGGGAATCCCGACGTACCGTACGGCGGAGGCGTTTTTTGATATGCATACGGCCGATCTGTGCTGTATTGCTGCTCCGGCGCATCTTCAGATGGAATATGCGGTTCTGGCGCTTCGCTTCGGCTGCCATGTGCTGTGTGATGGGCTTTTGGGCGGAGTGCTGCGCGATTGGCTTTTGGTTGAGGCTCTTGCAGAAAAGGAGTTCAAGTTCGCTGCAGTCCACGACGTATGGGCGTGCAGTGAGGCGCTTTGCGCCTTGAAAAGAGATGTCGATTATGGGTTCTTTGGAAAAGCAAAGCACCTTATGGTGCGGCTGTATGCTTTGCCGGACGAGGGGCCGACCTTTGAGGAGCGGTGGGCTGCGCTGACCGGAGCTGCCGGAAAAAGGCGGGGCGGCAAAAGAAAAAAGAAATGAAAAAAGTGGAGGTGTTGCAAGAACTTGCAACACCTCGTTTTTGGTGTACCGGAGAACAGATTATTTAGGTGCATCCTCTGATGAGGGCTCGGCATATAGAAAGACGTCGCTGCCTCCGAGCGGTATTCGGTCAACGCCGCATTGAACGATGCGGAAGCTGTCGCCGCTGCGCAGTCCGGACAGCGTGATTTTCAAGAGGGTGCTGTCGATAAATTTCGTGCTTTTTGCGTTATCATTGACTAAAACGGAGGAGAAAGGGGTGAAGTTTTCACCGTGGATATAAACGGTCTGCTCTTGAACGCTGATCGAATGGATGCGGATTTGGCGAACGCCATACTGGAGATCGGACGGCAGATAGGGATTGCATCCGTCCCAAAGGATCTGATCTCCGTAAAGCATATCGTACTCAAGAAGCTCAAGAACTGACAGATAGGCCTCCTTGGCTGTGATTGCGGTATCCTCGGCGGATGCATCTTCCTCTGTGCTCAAATAGGACTGGTGCAGGCGTGTAAGCGTTCCCTCGCAGAGTCCTGCCGCCATTTGCGTGTAGGCGGAGAGCTGATATGCGTGCAGATCGCGGTCGGCTGTGTTTGTGTCAAAATTGCTCCAAATGACATATTCGGTCTGGTAGGGGGATGAGCTGTCCGCCATATCTTCTGCGGTGTAGTTGAAGCAGGGGAGGTGGTCGCCGTACAGCACGAGCACGGTATCCTCCTCGCGTGCAGAGAGCGCGGAAATGAGCTCCCCGATAAAGAGATCCGTTTCATAAAGCTGATTTACATAATAGGTATACTGTGCGGAGAGGGAGGGATTATCAATTCCGGATACGGAGATGCGCATGGCCTCCCCCTCCTCCTTGGTTTGCCCCGAGGTAACGTTTCCGGAGGAATGACCGACGCGTTCGCCGTCCTCGGCGCTCTGATCGAAGAAGCGGTCGAAGATGGAGGGGAGGTCGTAGGCGTTGTCCTTTTCGGGCTCTGTTGTATCGTCCGGATATTTGCCGTGCGGCTGTACGGAAACGGCAAACACAAAATCCGTTCCCGCAGTTGTATCCATGCAGGTCAGAATCTCCGGTGTCAGCACGGCATCCTTTGCCCATCCGAGCGGGTTGCTTGTGACGTCGTGCATATGCTCCAACGGCACGAAGGTGTCAAAGCCAAGGGAGGAATAAATACGGTGCCTTTCATAGAAGGTGCCGGAATTGTTGTGCAGGGCAAATGCGGAGGCACCGAGTGCGCGCATCGAATACGCGAGAGATTCGCAGGTGGAGCTGCGCAGGATCGTTTTGTAGGGGTATTCACCAGCGCCGAAATCATACAGATTCATTCCGGTGAGGACCTCAAATTCCGTGTTGGCGGTGCCGGCTCCGATGGAGGGCACGGTCAGATATCCTGAGGGGTACGCCTCCTTAAGTGCGGTGAAGTTCGGGACAGGATCCTCGGAGAACACCTTGCCGGAAAGACGCTTCACGTCAAAGACGGATTCGAGCTGGACCATGATACCGTTTGGCGGCTGGGGCGTTTGTGCGTCGGGAGAGGAGGGGGCGTTTGGGGCGGAGG
>JAGBZV010000120.1 GCA_017628075.1 Clostridia bacterium | reverse complement strand
GTGAAAATACTTGACAAAGGACGGAATTGTGTAATATGTGATATTGCGATTCACTTTGTCGATACCTTCGGCGGCGGCACCTCGCGTAAGCGTATGCACGCGGCAAAGGATTACTCCGGCGCGGAGATCATGAGAACGCTTCTCGACGAGGTGTTAGGACTTTCATGATTTCCGTTGACGGTGCGCTGTATTTCAGAAATGCAAGGTTAGACCGCGAAAGAGATTCTTGAAGAACTGTCGTGATTATATAACGGCATATTCCATGCAGCCTCCGCAGTGACGATGCGTCATGCAGAGGTTTTTCTTGACATTTTCACCCAGTCGTGTTATAATATCCTCGTATACTTTTGTGATGTGCGATGCCGGCAACTGTTGGTGCGCAATCGTGTTTGCCGGATATTTTTAGGAAAGGACGCTTTCGGTATGAGAGAAGCGAGGGATGGGGAATGGAGCAGGAATTGATGTTTTTTTTGAATAGCGCGATGCTCGGCGTAGGACTTGCAATGGATGCATTTTCTGTTTCACTTGCCAACGGCCTTTCCGAGCCTCGAATGCACGTGCGCAAAATGCTGCTTATATCCGGCGTATTCGCAGGTTTTCAGGCGCTGATGCCGTTGATCGGTTGGTTTTTCGTCCATAATATGGCGCAGATGTTTGCACAATTTTCGGTTTTGATTCCATGGATCGCATTGGGATTGCTTGTGTTCATTGGCAGTAAAATGCTGAGGGAAGGAATCTGTGCGTGGCTTCCCGGAAATTCCGAGGAGGCGTGCCGCATGGAGCCGCTTGGACTCGGTGCACTTTTGCTGCAGGGGCTGGCAACCTCCATAGATGCGCTCTCCGTTGGATTTACCATTGCCGATTACGATGCACCCGCGGCGCTGATGTGCGCCGTTATGATTGCTGCGGTTACTCTTGTTATATGCCTTGGTGGTATTGTCATCGGCAAGACCTTCGGCACGCGTCTTGCAGGTAAAGCTTCCGTTCTCGGCGGTGTGATCCTCATTGTAATTGGACTTGAGATATGGATCACGGGTGTCTTTTTCTAAATAGAAAAAACAGCAGGAATGATTGGGCTGCTAAAGCCGTCAGTCCTGCTGTCAGTTTTTATTTAAGAATCATTGCGGTGTTGATCAGATGCGTACTGTATAAGAAAAGGACGTCCTGCCCCTCAAAGGAGATAAAATCCGCGAGCATACCGGAACTCAAATAGCGCAGATCGACGAGTGTGACCTTGGCGTATGCCTCGCAGAAGTATGGGGCAATCGAGGAGCCGAAGGAATCACGGAAAATGATGAGCTCCCGATCTGTGGATGCCAGAGGAGATTCCAATACCTGGAGCGGCATTGGTCCGGACAGAAACAGATCGTAGGTATGGGAATCTGCATCAATGTCGGTGTGATACAGAACGCCCGGCTGCGGAACTCCGTTGACATAATCGGTAACGGTGACGGCAGAGAGCACGTCGCTTGTCAGATACAGCAATGTGTCACTCTGAACGTCTGCGGCGTCGTTGGCGGTATAGGAGCCAACAAAGGGATTCGTTGCGTACGGGACCGTCGTATACGTGTCGGTCAAGGCCAGACCAAATGCTCCTGCAATCGTGTTTGCTGCGTCAAGCAGCGACTCCTGCTTCCAGTGCATATCGGTATAATAGTAATCATCGAGCGACAGCGTATCTTGCAGATCGACGAACGATGCCCATGGCATTCCGGCGCGAAGACGCGCTTTCATTGCAGTATAATCGATCGTTGGAACGTGAGAGAGGCGGCCGTCTGCGTATGCTTGCGTATCCTCAAGGTACACGTTCTTGTCGGGCACGATGGAAAAGACAACGGTGTGTGCGGCTGGAGTGGACTCATGCGTCAGGTAGGTGTCGTAAATGCTTGTGAACAGCGTGCCCGCATAATCGATCATGGCTTCCTTCATCGGCGCAATGACCTCTGATATATGGCCGTCCATGGTGAAAAAATCGCCCTTCTTCAGGGTGGAATCTGCGATATCGGTGCTGTCCGTGCGCTCGGTGCCGTCGGTGCTGTCCGTGTTTCCCTGAATTTTGCCGCACGCGGTCAGTGTCGTTCCGATCAGCACGGCCGCCAAAAGCACAGAGAATTCTCTTTTGGGAAAGAGAGGGGCACTTACGTGCCCCGAATCAGAATGTTTTTTCATATTCACTGTATCCTTCGCCTTGCGAAGGCTGCCTCTTTTCTTGCTTATTCTGCTTCAAATGCTGTCGGTGCCATGACGAAAAGAACCGTGTTTCCGGCGCTTTCACAGACCATTTCATCTGCCGCTGTGCAGATGTTCCAGCGCAAATTTGCAGACGAGGTAAGCGTGTTCTTGAATGATTCAACATCCGTGCCCTCCGAAAGGACGAAGACGTATCCCAGGAAGGGAATCGTGCCGATCATCGGTGCGAATGTCGCACACTCCGAAAAGCCGGTGATCGATTCTGCCTCAAAGCCGTTGAGCCATCCTTCTTCTACGGGTGAAACCATAGGCGCGATGGAGGAAACAGCGCTGTGTTGTGCGAGAACGCCTGCAAGCTCTTCTGCGGTGGCGTCCGGAGTTGCTGTGATGGCGTTTCTGAATGCGGTCTGCAGCTGGGAGGCTACAGAGGCACCGGTGACGATTTCTTCGGTACCGGTATCGGATGTCTCAAACCCAGAAGTCTCAGTCCCAGATGTCTCAACGCCGGATGTTTCGTCGGGCGCATTGTTGGTCGTTCTGCAGGATACGAGAGAAGATACGAGAACGGCCGCGAGAATGAGTGAGAGATGCTTCTTCATGCTTGTAAATACTCCTTGATTTTTTTGCGTTTGTTGTGTACGGAATCCGCTGCTTTGCGAAAAAAGCGGCGGTGCAAAGGCAGAACATATCGCTTTTGCACAAGTATTATACCACGGATTTGTGAATAATATATAAATCAAGTGCGAATTTTATATAAAATTGAAATTCGAAATTAAAAACCAGGGGCTGCTGCAAGTTGAAAACTTGCGGCAGCCCGGGGACACAAGGTGAACCGAAGTTCTCGATTTTCAAGCGATTTTCGCATGAAAACACCCCTCAACTGAGGGGCAAGGGAAATCTCCGGGGAGGTGTTGCAAGTTCTTGCAACACCTCGTGTGTGCGTTTTTATTTTCTGTTTTCGTCGGGGATGCAGAGACTTTCCCGGGAGATGTCCGTATCCTTTGGCTGTGTGTCTATTTTGGGACGCAGGCCTGCGCGGATCAGAGCGTGATCGATGACACGATTGCCGCGCAGAATGAGTCTGGAGTGATTAGCGGTAAGAAATGCGCGGAGCTGTACCTTGTGATGACAGAGCCGCTCATTGCAGAGCGCGCAGGAAAGACAAATGTTGGTTTCGTCGGAGAATCGCTCCGGATGACGCCATGCGGTAAGCTCCCAAACCAGAACGAGAAGCAGTGCGATGCCAAGAAGACTCCACGTGTAGAAGTGGGGAACGAAGATAAACGGCGTAAACATCATTGCGTAGTCCCAATTATAGATGCGGCAGGTTGCGCAGCATTTATTGCCGAGAATCCACGTTTGAAACGGACAGAAGAACAGAATACAGATCATATCGCAGATGGAATAGCCGAGCGCTATGAGCAGCAGAATTCCGCCGTCAATGATACCGATGAAATACAGAGCTCCGATGGCGCCGTTAAGCAAGCACCAGACGAGCAGCACGAGGAGCACCCTGCGCACGGTGGACGTTGGCTTGGAGACGTTCTTTGCCGGGCGGTAATTGCGTGCGAACTGCTTTTGGCAGCCCATGCTTTCAAGGCGGGAAGGGAAAAACCGCAATACCATTTCTACTGCAAATATGATCCAAATGAATGCGAGCACCACAGGTGTCCGGAAGATCTCTTTGCAAGGATGTGGAATCCCGTGCGCATGAAGCAGATACACTGCGAGCGCAGCACGAAACAGCAGGGAGCGAAATACGAGCTTGGCGTAGTGGAGTGCGGATATTCTGGAAATTTTCATCGTTCTTCCCGGAAATATGCGATGCCAAGGCTTGCGGGCGGCTGGTTGTCACGCTTTTTGCGAAGGCTGGTGAAGATCAGAACGATGATGGTGATCAGATACGGGAGCATCTTGAACAGCTCCTGAGAATAACGGGTCAGACCTGGCAGATAGTAGTTCATCCAGTACAGAACACCGAACAGGTAAGCGCCCCAGATCGTATTG
>JAGBZV010000119.1 GCA_017628075.1 Clostridia bacterium | reverse complement strand
ATGTTGCACAAACCGAGAGGCAAATAAATATCCACCTGCAAAGCGGGTGGCTTTTATAAACCCAAAAAGATTGCCGCGAGAAATTCTCTCGCGGCAATGTAGAAATGCTTTTTATCCCTCGTAGTTCTCAAACGCCTCAAGGATCTTGTCGTACCAATTGAATGCGGAATTGCGCAAGCGCTTGACGGAGGATGCGATATTCTTGTTGTTGCGGCCAACCTGGTTCTGCAGAATAAAGGAGAAGCCCTTGAAGCCGTCGTATATGTAACCGAAGTCAAACACACGGGATGCAACGATGCTGTCGAGCATCTTGATGGATTCCTCATCACGCGTACCCTTGATCTTAAGTGCGGTATCATAGTACACGGGAAAGACCTTCTTATACGTTTCCGCACAGAGAGCCTCCGTGATCGTACCGACCGCCTCCAAGTTTGCGACGGTCGTGGGAACGAACAGTGCATGGTGCAGACCGTCTACCATTGAGTAGTACTCCTCCTGCTCCTCATCCCACTTCGGATACGGCAGAATGGAGTAGTCGTCCTGCATATCGCGAAGATACGCCAGCGCGATGGAAATGTAGGAGTTCATAAAGAGGGCGCGTCCTTCAGAGAAGAAAGTCCACGGAACGTAGCTGCCCGAATAGCCGCACTGCTGAATACCCCTGTAAATATTGAAGGTATCGCACAGCTTCGCTACGAGAGAGTCGAGCTTATCCGTTTCGTACACGCACGCAAGCTCATCGTTCTCCTTTGAGAAAATGGGGTTATCAAAGGACCACAGATACGCGTTCAGATTGGATCCGGAGTCACTGACGTAACCAAACAGATCGGATTCCAGATCCACCTTGCCGTCCATGTTCATATCTACGTAAATATCCTTGGAAAGCTCCGTGATCTTGTCGATGGTCCACGCACCGTCGTTGACGATCTCAAACATATCGGGCATATCGTAGTCAGCGCCAAGGCGCTTGTTGTAGAATACACAGTAGGTTGCGGCCATGGCGTTCAGCGATACGTCGCCGATTGCGGCAAAGCAAACGTCGTTATACGTCAGAAGCTCCTTATTGGAGTCAGACCACCAGGGCTTATCGAAGTTGATATTGGGGATATCGTACCAGTTCAGGAACAGCTGCTCAGGAACAAGCATTCCAGTATAAATGACCTGCGTAGCAGCAAGGTCAAACATATCATCACCGGAGGTCACCTGACGATTGATAAAGTCAAAGGGCTCCATTGAAAACGGATCGCAGCCCTCCACCAAACGGATTCTGCAGTTGAAGCGCTCCTCGATTGCGCGGTTGCGCTGATAGAGCGCCGTTTCGACGATATCTGCGGACTCTCCATCCACGACGTATCGCATGGAAACGTCATACATGTTGTCCACTCGGTCGGTATACACGATGCGGTATTCGTATTTATTAAAATCATATTCACCGAGATCGTCGGAAATTGCAAGTCTGTCTGCATACGGATCGTTTTCATCGATCGTCTCCGTTTCTTTTTTGGAAGCAGTAGTACCGGTCGGCTTCTTTTCGGAATCGTCGCCGCAAGACATAGCCATCGGCATTATCGCACACACGGCAAGCAGCCAGGCCGCACAGCGAAGCAGTGTTTTCTTATCCATATGTCCCCCAAAATAATCACTATATTATGTGCATAGCACAACAGAGTTATTATATCAAAAATCCACCGATTTGTCAATACCTCCCTTGGTTTTGAAAAAAGGGTGCTGTAAGCTCGGCTTACAGCACCCTTGGGGTTCTTGGCATCTTCTTTTGTGTCGGTGAGAGCGCGGGGCAGTGTTACAGGTCGTCTGCGTCCTGCACAGGCATCTCGGGGTGCGGCCGGCAAACCGTTCCGCCGTCGATCGCGCTTGTGGGCGCGCCGGTATCCGCCAAATGGGAAACGCCGGTATACATACCAAGCACGTCGGTATCCTCACCCGTCCCGCGATACGCGGAAACGACGCCGTTGACTGCCGCGCGGATGCGCTGCTGCTTTGCTTCCTTTTTTCTTTTCATAAAATCCATCCTGCCTTTCTGCCGACAGTATGCCCGCTCCCAAAAGGCGTTATACGCACGGTGGTCGGTGCGTCGGGTGGATCTTAATTGGAAAAATAATTTTTGAGTCCCATGTGACGCCGGATCTTGACGATATAGAGCAAAATGATTTTGGAAAGGGCGATATCGTAGAGGATCAGCGCAAGATTTGCAAGCAGAATAAAGGGTACTGTGAAATCCATGGAGGAATCGTTGAGATAAAAGATATACTTCGTTGCGATGACCACAAGGATCAGCGCGGTATTGATATAGCTGATTTTGAGCGTCCACGCAACGACGTAGTGCAGGCGCTCAAAGCGCTCCTTTGCGATCGGATACAGGCCGCCAAAGAGCAGATACAGAATCGCAGGCAGCTTATTTGGCAGAAGGATCATAGACAGTGCCGAGGTCACGCCCCACGTCAGGAACGGATACGGATCGCCTACCTCGATCATAACGACGACGACGAACATGGATGCCACAGCGACCATCGTCATACTCAGAACGTCAAAAACAGCACCGGCAAACAGCATCAGCACGGAAAACGCGCTCAAAATCGCGCACAGCGCAATTTTTTTACTTTTCTTCATCTGCACGGTCGGCACCTCCCTTCTGTGCAAGCAGATATTCGGTATACAGAGAAAACAGCGTATCAAGGCGGTCGTGTGCGCCGCAAAGATACAGATATCCGACCAGCGCCTCAAGTCCCGTTGCGCGGCGGTATTCCGTTACGCTTGCGCTTTTGGGGTGTGCGCCTGCGGCGTTGCGGCCGCGGTGATACACGGCAAGCTCCTCCTCCGTCAGATGGGGAAGGATACCCTCAAGGCCGCGGCTCTGCGCCGTTGCGCGGACGTATTCCAAGGACAGCGCGGACAGCTTGCCCGCGTTGCCAACACCCCGGCGCACAAGCATCGTACGCACGAGGACCTCCATGACCGCATCGCCAAGATACGCAAGGGCGGCGGCGCTGTACTGTCCGGCCTCGTGAGGGGAGAGGGAGGCGTTTTGCACGGATTCGGTTTCGATTTGCATAATGGTGTTCCTTTATACGGCAAGATACGGATTACGGAATATCCTCGACGACCGTTTCGGGACGCTCGTCCAAGAGCCAGGGGTTGCGGTAGAGGCGCGTCATATACCGGAGTGCCGAGGCGTAATAGAAGCCGTCCACGGTGCGCTCGTCCATGACCATGGTATAGGAAACGTACGGCACGTGCTTGGTCGTACCGTCTGCCTGCAGCTCATAGCGGTGCTGTTTTGATCCGAAGGACATAAACACGGGGAGATTGCCGAATCTATAAAGGTGATGATAGATCGTCGGGAGACCAAGAGAGCCCATAGACGTGATGAAGAAGGAGCCGTGGAAGGGGCTGAGTCTGGTCAGAAAACGCGGCAGGCAGCCGACGTAGTCTAAAATCTCCAAAACAAAAACAACGAACCGCATCAAAAATCCCGGCAAATAGGACAGAACCTTTGCCGCTCCGTCAAAGGAGCCGCCCGGTGCATTTCTGTAATCCTCAACGATCTGATTGAGCTTCTCGTAGACCTCCTCGGCGGTGACGTCCGGCGCAAACTCTGCCTTGACGACCGTATCGGGAGAATCAAGCGTCATTTCCTTTTTAATGGTCAGACAAACCTCGATGTTGTGCCGCGCGTAAATCTCCTGCCCCGCGATAAAGCGGTTCAGTCCGGGGTACTGTGAGAGCGTGCGAACGTACGCTGCAATCAGAATATACATCAGATTGAAGCCCATCATACCCTTGGCCTTCTTTTCCTTTACGTACTGATCGATCCTCGTCATGTTGATCTCGTCGCGGATCATATTGCAGGCGTCATTGCGCGTCTTCATGATGTAGGGAGAAACGCGCGCCATTGGAGAAACGGTACGGACGCGTCTGCCGTCCGTGCGGTCACCGAAGCGCCGCCTGATTTTCTTCTGTTCTTTTTCTACAGCCATTGGAGTCAGCCTTTCCGAATGCCGCCGGTGCGGTCATTCTTGAAACGTTCTGTATAGATACTGCTATTATACCACAAAAGTTCTCGTTTGGAAAGCCCTTTCGACAAAAAAATCCGCTTCATTTCCGCCCAAAAACTTCTTCGACAAAAAAATCACGCCTTATGGCTTTTTTGCCGCGGTGCCCTTCGTCTGCACGACCTCGCATACGAACAGCGTATGCGTATCGTCGTCTGCGGTGAAGCGGATCTCGTATCCGCCGTATTCCATACCGTATTCTCTTTGCGAATCCGACTGATAGGAGGGACGCGGATCTCCGGACAGGAGCGCACGCACCTCCTCCTGCATCGCAGGGGAAAGAAGCTCCAGCGCGCCGCGTGGATCCGACACGGAAAGCGCGTACCCCGCCCGTTCTCCGGCAAAGCCGTCGCGTGCGTCCGGGTGGCTGTCCGTAAACGGCAGATACGGCTTGATATCAAGAATGGGCGTACCATCCATAAGATCCGCACCGCGCACGTGGATCAGCGGTCCGCGATCCGCAGTATATTCCACAGATTCGATCTCCACGGAGGACAGGCCGATGGGGTTGGGGCGATTGGGAGAGCGCGTTGCGAAGACGCCGATCCTGCGGTTGCCGCCAAGCCGCGGCGGACGGACGGTCGGGGACCAGCCGCGCGCCGCACCCCCGCCCCTGAACTGCTCGGAAAACTGCCAGATCAGCCACAGATGCGAGTACCCCTCCAGACCGCGCAGGGCATCGGGGCTTCGGTATTCCGGCTCAAAAACAACGGTTCCGCGCAGACCGGGCACGAGTCCGCTCTGTCTTGGGATTCCGAACTTGGTCGGGAATGCCGTTTCTATATGCGCAATGACTCTAAGGGTTACTTCCTGCTTCATCGTTTTGTTCTCTCCTTCGGTATGTCCTCAGCATGGATTATATCATACAAGCGCGCCGCTGTCAATGAATTTTTCACCGTGCACGGGATTTTTTGTTTTCACGCATTGACAGACACACGCAAATATGCTATAATGATACGCAGAGCAGGCACGTAGACTTCGCAGGATTCCACCGCAAAAATGCCCCCGGCAGCACTTGCCGCAGCAATCCTTGCCAGCCATCTGCCTTACGCGTTTTCGCGAAAACCGGCTTTGTCAGAGAAGTCAGCGTCATTCCCAACCGATATCTGCGGAAATGATGAAAAATCACAAATTTTTTTTTGCGAAACAGCAAAATTTTTCCATAATAGGTATGTACAAATCACGGATTTCGTGGTAAAATATTATGTGTATAACCAAGCTCAATATGAAAGGATCGGTATCAACCATGAAGAAGCTTTACGAAGGCAAAACAAAAGACGTATACGAACTTGAAAACGGCAACGTTATGCTGAAGTTCAAGGACGACTGCACCGGCAAGGACGGCGTATTTGATCCCGGCGAAAACACCGTCGGTCTGACGATCGAGGGCATCGGCCGTGCAAATCTGCAGTCCTCTATCCACTATTTTGAGCTTCTGAAGCAGGCAGGCATCAAGACGCACTACGTCAGTGCCAACCTTGAGGATGCAACGATGGAGGTTCTCCCCGCAACCGTATTCGGTCACGGTCTGGAGGTCATCTGCCGCCTTGTTGCAACGGGCAGCTTCATCCGCCGCTACGGCGAATACATTGCAGACGGCACGCCTCTGGAGGGCGGCTACGTCGAGTGTACCTTCAAGAACGACGCAAAGGGCGACCCGCTGGTTACCGGAGAGGGACTTGCAGCACTGGGCGTTATGACACCCGCTATGTTTGAGTCCATGAAGGAGCAGACGCTGAAGATCACCAAGATCGTTGCCGACGATCTCAAGTCCATCGGCCTTGATCTGTGGGACATCAAGTTCGAATTCGGCTACAACAACGGTGAGGTCATTCTCATTGACGAGATCGCATCCGGCAATATGCGCGTCTACAAGGACGGCACGATCGTCGATCCCGTTGAGCTGACCAAGTACATCAACAACAGATAAAAAATCCGTGCCCGACTCTCGCAACGAGAGTCGGGCACGCTGTATTTTTTTCTTACGCCTCAAGGCAGCCGCCTGCGGCAAGCCATTCGATGAGATCGGTCTCCTCGAAGGCATAGATCCAGGAGAAGTGACCGTATCCGTCAACGGGGAAGAACTTGATATCCGCACCGTTTGCCTTTGCGCCGGTAACCATCTGCTCGGAATACGAGAAGGGAACTGCATCGTCGTCAACGGAGTGGTACGCACGGATCTTCTGTCCGCGCAGCAGACTACAGCGCCAGGACAGGCCGCCGCCGCACACGGGAGCGCCGCAGCAGAACACATCGGGGAACGTGCAGAGCATTTCCCACGTGCCGAAGCCGCCCATAGAAAGTCCGCAGATGGAGATGCGGCTCTCATCCGCGTTATATTCCCTTGCAACCGCACGGATCCAATCCATAAGCGGGAATGCAAGGTGATTCCACGTCATACCTGCAGGACACTGGGGAGATGCGGTGATCACGCGCAGGCCGTGATAATCGGGATCGCTGCCGAAAAGCTTGGGAATTCCGTGGACGCGGACGCGCTCCACGTCGTCACCGCGCTCACCTGCACCGTGAAGGAACACGATCAGCGGCAGTGCTTCCGTTTTCGGATCAAAATCACGCGGAACGGTGATAAGGCCCTTCAGCACGCCGGCGACCTCCACCTGCTTTTCAAAAACAAAGGTCTGTTTCATACTCAAAAATTCCTTTCCTGACCATTTCATTGGATACGTATTTTCAAGATCGGACGATACGGACGTCCAGAGAACGCGCAAGTGCAGGGACAACGCCTTGTCGCGGCAATGCACGGCAGTCCAAGGACACCGGTGCGGCTCAAAAACGCGAGCCACGGTATCATCCATTACTATTGTATCAGCATTTCCGTCCGATGTCAAGTTTTTTTCCAAGATATCTTGAAAAACTGTTTTTTTTATGATATAATTGGCGCAGCACGCAGGAGGAAAACGCTATGACCGATTCAAAAAACACAAGCAGCCTTTGCAAGCGCTGTCACGCACCGCTCACGCGCGACGAGGTGAGCTTAACGAAGAAGCTCGTGGACCGACGCGCGCACGAATTTCTGTGTATTCCGTGCCTTGCACGCTCCTTTGAAATGACGGAGGAGGAATGTCACGCCCTCATTCTCCGCTTCAGGGAGGAGCGGTGCCCCCTGTTTCTCTGACGGAGCCCCCTTACACTGCACCCCGCTTGCAGGTGCAATGCCTCATATGCCACACGCAAGACTCCGTGGCGCACCTTGCAAAACAAAAGAAAAATGCACAGGGGCTGTTGCAAATTGAAAACTTACGGCAGTCCGGGGGTCACAAAGTGACCCGAATTTCCCGATTTTCATGCGAAAATCGCATGAAAATACCCCTAAGCTGAGGAGCAAGGGAAACTTCTTGGGAGGTGTTGCAAGAACTTGCAACACCTCGTTTTTCATCCCAAACAGATTCTCTTCTTTTTGATTTCCATCTGCGTCTGCGCCTGCGGCCGCGCACCGCCTCCCGGCACAGCGCATATACTGACGCAGTCCCCGCGCGTTTCGTCCCGATGCTTGACAGAATGTGTACGGATGTGTTATAATAGGAAAAGAATGGGGCATACTGAATCTACAGGACGAAAAAAGCCGCCGCAGGCAAAATGCCGGCGGCAGCCGAAGCACAGCGCGTTAGCTGTACGCATCTCTTTTTATGACGAAGCGCTCCGTTAAAGAACGACCTCCTCAAACGCCTCCTCCTTTTTGCACAGAGGGCTCGTGCCGTTTTCATACGCCTCGACCTCCGCGTGGTATGCGGAAATAACGGCCTCCTCCAGCGCTGTGCGGAATTCCACGTTGATGGGATGAACGATGTCACGGAAGGTTCCGTCGGGATTCTTGCGGCTGGGCATAACGATAAAGAAGCGGTCGCGGGCGTAGATCACCTTGATATCATGTACGGCAAGCGCTGCGTCGAAGGTCACGGATACGACTGCTTTCATCGGTCCGTCCTCGAAGAGCTTTCTGATTTTGATGTCTGTAATGGTCATGGTTTTATGTCCTTTCGGTTGATTGAAGGTTTCAGGTTCTGATCTGTAATTATTATACACGAAAAATGTGAAGTATATATCGTAAAAAAGCAAGTATTTGTTTAATATTTTGTAAATGGATTGTAACATTAAACGCTGATTTTGTCGATATTTCAGCTGATAAACGATTCAGGTAAAAAAACGTCGGTTTTTGGGAGGATACTATGGAATATACAGATACCCGCATTATCATGCACTCCGAGGAAGCGCTTTCCGCGCTGCTGCCCGCAGGATGCTCGCTGTTCTTCATCGGCATCGGCGGCGTATCCATGAGTGCGCTTGCGATGATCGCAAAGCAGCAGGGCTATCGCGTCGCAGGCTCCGACCGTGCACGCTCGCAAAACACGCAGATGCTGGAGGAAGCGGGCATTGACGTATTCGGAGAGCATCGCGCGGAAAACATCACGGGCTTTGACGCAGTGATTTACAACGCGGCCATCCACGAGGATAATCCCGAATACGCATCCGCCGCCGCCGCAGGCATCCCCCTGATCTACCGCGCGTGCTTTCTGACCTATCTGATGCGCGGCTACAGCCGCGGCATCGGCGTTGCCGGTATGCACGGGAAGACGACGACCTCTGCCATGCTGTCGCATCTCTTTTTATACGCGGACAGAGATCCCGCCATCCTCATCGGCGCGCCGATTCCTGCGCTTGGTCGCGATTTCCACGCAGGCAGCGGTGACGACTTCATTTTTGAGGCGTGCGAATACAAGGATTCCTTCCTCTCCTTCCGTCCGAGCATCGCCGTGGTGCTCAACGAGGAGATGGATCACCCCGACTACTTCAAATCTCTTGAACAGGTCAAGGAATCATTTAACCGCTATATGAACATTCCGGGGCCGTCGGGCTTCGACGTCGTGAATGCGGACGATGCAAACGTCATGGACAGCGTGCGCGGATGCGCGCCCACGTGCGTGACCTTCGGCATCACCGCCCCCGAGGCAGACTACCGCGCCGTCGATATTACCTATCCGGACGGCTGTGCCGCGTTTACCGTTCTGCGGCACGGCGTACCGTTCTGCCGCGTGCATCTGTCCGTACCCGGCACGCACAACGTATCCAACGCGCTTGCCTGTGCGGCGGCCGCCGATCTCTGCGGCATTCCTGCCGACGTGATCGGTGCGGGGCTTTCCTCCTTTGCGGGTGCCTCTCGCCGCATGGAGTACAAGGGGCAGCTGCGCGGCACCGAGAAGGCCGTGCCCGTCTACGACGATTTCGGCCACCATCCCTCGGAGATCCGCACGACGCTGCAGGGCGCGCGCCGCATGGGAATGCGCCGTCTGCACTGCGTCTATCAACCGCACACCTACTCCCGTACCGCCGAGCTGTTTGAGGAGTTCGTGCGGGCCTTTGACGACTGCGACGAGGTGTATTTCGCAGACATTTACGCTGCACGTGAAACAAATACCTACGGCATCTCCTCCGCCGACCTTGCCGCGCGGATCCCGCACGCGCACTATACGCCCGATCTGGAGGCGCTTGCCGCGCATCTTGCTGCCACCGCCGAGGAGGGTGACGCGCTGATCGTCATGGGTGCGGGCGACCTTGCAAAATTTGCGTCCGGAATCGTCAAATAATGGCGTTTGGGGACTTGACAAAACGGTTTGTTTGTGATACACTATGCAAAAAGGCTGTCCGTCCCCCTCCCCGATCCGGCCGATGCGCCGTTGAAGCATGACCTTCTTTTCCCCGCTGTGGGAAAAACGGAATACATTATTATACATTCGGAGGTTCATTCATGAAACTGACGTACGACATCCACGAAAAACCCAAGTTTGGGCAGAATCTCGTCTTTGCTCTCCAGCAGCTGCTGGCGATCATCGCCGCGACGCTGCTCGTCCCGACGCTGGTCAACAGCATGAACGGAGGCGCTCTCTATATGGATCCGCCCGCGGCGCTGTTCGGTGCCGGTGTCGGCACTCTGTGCTACATTCTCATCACCCGGCGCAAGTCCCCCGTCTTCCTCGGCTCCTCCTTTGCATTTATCAGTCCGCTCGTCGGCGCGTGTGCATACGGCTTCGGCGGCATCATCCTCGGCTCTCTGATTGCCGGCGTCGTCTACGCAATCATTTCCGTCGTCATGAAGCTCGTCGGAACCGCGTGGGTCAACAAGCTGCTTCCGCCTGTGATCATCGGCCCGACGGTCGCACTCATCGGTCTTTCTCTGTGCGGCTCTGCCGTCAACAACATCAACAACACCGCCGTTGGTTCGTATAACCTCTGGGCGATTCTGACGGCCGCCATCACGTTCATCGCAACGGTTTTCGCGGCGGTCAAGGGCTCCCGCATGGCAAAGCTGATCCCGTTCATCATCGGTATCGGCGCCGGCTATATCTTTGCGGCGCTCCTTACGCTCATCGGTACGCTCGCAAGCGTCCCGTCCATGCAGCTCATCAACTTCTCTGCACTCACCTCGATGGACAGCATCCTGCACGTCCCGCAGTTCACCATCGTGGAGGCCGTCAAGGAAGGCTTCTCCGGCATCAACGCAACCTCTCTCGCCGCAATCTTCGGTCTGTTTGCGCCTGTTGCCTTCGTCGTTCTGGCTGAGCACATCGGCGACCACAAGAACCTTTCCACCATCATCGACCGCGATCTGATCACCGATCCCGGCCTGGACAAGACCGTCATGGGCGACGGTGTCGGCACGATCGTCGGCTCCATGCTGGGCGGATGCCCCAACACGACCTACGGCGAGTGCGTCGGCTGTGTTGCGATCACCGGCAACGCCTCCATCTACACCATCTGCACCACCGCGATCATGGCGATGATCCTCTCCTTCTTCAACCCCTTCGTTCAGCTCGTCAACACGATTCCGGTCTGTGTCATCGGCGGTATCTGCATTGCGCTGTACGGCTTCATCGCAGTTTCCGGTCTGAAGATGCTGCAGAAGGTCGACCTTTCCACAAACCGCAATCTCCTGGTCGTTGCGGCGATCCTCGTCCCCGGTATCGGCGGTCTGACGCTGAACCTCGGTCCGATCACGCTGACCAACATTGCAACCGCTCTTATCTTCGGTATCGTAACAAACGCGCTTCTCTCCATCGGTGAGAAGAAGGAATCCGCAGAAGAAGAGAGCGCTGAATAACGCAGTCGGACCGCTTCCGCCGCCCCCTTTGATTTGCATCCCGAGATTTCCCTTGCCCCTCATCTGAGGGGCATTTTTCTTTTCGTGCGGCCGCCGTCCGTCGGTCGATGTTTCACGTGGAACATTTTTTGGTGCGGACGGGCGCCGCCCTCCGCGGCGCGGATGAAAATCAAAATTTTTTGTAAAATTTCGGGCTTGGTCCTTGTAATAGATGGGGTTTTGCTGTATAATTAAGGTTGGAATATTCTACGCCGCCAACAAGCGGCGAATTCACGATAAAAGGAAACAACAACCACGATGGCAAACCAGGATTTTATCAGAAATTTCTGCATTATAGCACACATCGACCACGGAAAATCCACGCTCGCAGACCGTCTTTTGGAGAAAACCGACGCGGTCGCCATGCGCGATATGGAGGATCAGCTCCTTGACAACATGGATATCGAGCGGGAACGCGGCATTACGATCAAGGCGCGTGCCGTCCATCTCTCCTATACCGCCTCCGACGGCGAAACGTATACGCTCAATCTCATCGACACCCCCGGCCACGTTGACTTCAACTACGAGGTTTCCCGCTCGCTCAACGCCTGCGAGGGTGCGATCCTGATCGTCGATGCAACGCAGGGCGTGGAGGCGCAGACGCTTGCCAACGCCTTCCTTGCCGTCGATTGCGGTCTTGAGATCCTGCCCGTCGTCAACAAGATCGATCTCCCCTCCGCCGACATCCCGCGCGTACAGGCAGAGGTCGAGGACATCATCGGTATTCCCGCCGAGGGCTGTCCCGCCATTTCCGCAAAGACCGGCCAGAACGTCGCAGACGTGCTGGAGCGCATCGTAACCGACATTCCCGCCCCCAAGGGCGATCCGGATGCGCCGCTCAAGGCTCTGATCTTTGACTCCTACTACGATCCGTATCTCGGCGTCGTCGTCTATATCCGCGTATTCGACGGCACGCTTCGTGCAGGCCAGCGCATCCGCATGATGCACACCGGCGCGGAATTTGACGTCATTGAGATCGGCACGATGGATCCCTTCGGTCTGTCTCGCAAGGAGGCGCTGTCTGCCGGCGACGTCGGATATATCACAGCCTCCATCAAGAACGTTGCAGACACGCGCGTGGGCGACACGGTCACGACCGTCGAGGACGGCACGCCCGAGCCGCTTCCCGGCTTCAAAAAGGCACAGCCGATGGTTTACTCCGGCGTTTACCCCGCCGATTCCTCCAAATATCCCGAGCTGCGCGAGGCGCTTGAGAAATTACAGCTCAACGACGCGGCGCTGACATTTGAGCCGGAAACGTCTGCGGCACTCGGCTTCGGCTTCCGCTGCGGCTTTCTCGGGCTTCTGCACATGGAGATCATCGAGGAACGACTGGAGCGCGAATTCAATCTTGATCTTATCACGACGGTCCCCTCCGTTATTTACAAGATCACCAAAAAGTCCGGCGAGGTTCTGATGATCGACAACCCGCTGGATTTCCCCGTTCCCGAGGAGATCGAGATTTCCGAGGAGCCGATCGTCGGCGCAAGCATTCTCACCCCCAACGACTACGTCGGCTCAATCATGCAGCTCTGCCAGGATCGCCGCGGCACGCTCATCGACATGAAGTACATGGAAAACGACCGTGTTGAGCTGCATTACCATCTGCCGCTCAACGAGATCATCTACGACTTCTTCGATGCACTCAAGAGCCGCTCCAAGGGATACGCCTCCCTCGACTACGAGCTGCTCGGCTACGAGCCCTCAAAGCTCGTCAAGCTCGACATCCTGCTCAACGGCGATCTCGTGGATGCGCTTTCGTTCATCGTTTTCGCAGACAACGCATACGCCCGCGGCAGAAAGATCGTCGAAAAGCTGCGCGACAACATCCCGCGCCAGCTCTTTGAGATTCCCGTTCAGGCCGCCATCGGCGGCAAGGTCATCGCCCGTGAGACGGTCCGCGCAATGCGCAAGGACGTCCTTGCCAAGTGCTACGGCGGTGACATCACCCGAAAAAAGAAGCTTTTGGAAAAGCAGAAGGAAGGCAAAAAGAGAATGCGTCAGTTCGGCTCCGTTGAGGTACCGCCGGAGGCATTCATGGCCGTGCTCAAGCTCGACGACGAGGATTGAGCCGCACCGCACGCCTTCACTCGTTTTGGGAGGTTTGTTTCACATGAAATTATTTAAAAAAGCAGGTATCCAGCCCACCCTGCCCGAAATGGGCGAAACCACGCAGGAGATGGAGGCGATCATGCAGGCCGCAGACGACGGCGCAGAGGCCGTCGCGCAGCTTCTTGACACGCCGGAGCACGCATCCGCCCCTGCCCCCGACGGCATCGACGACGTCCCCGATGCACTGTACGACGAGGCGCCGTCCGATGATGCCCCGTCCGACGAGGCCGCCAATGCAGACGAGGATTCCGAGGACGAAAATCAGCCGACGGAGCCCGCACCCGACGAGGAGATCCCCGCGCACACAGCGGAGGCTCCCGCCGCATTACAGGAGACCGGTGCCGAATACAAGCGGCTTGGTCTGTATCTGCACGTTCCGTTCTGCAAGAGCAAGTGCGCCTACTGTGATTTTT
>JAGBZV010000118.1 GCA_017628075.1 Clostridia bacterium | reverse complement strand
TCGGCGCACAGATCCCCCGTAACGGTGACGTAATCACCCGTCCATGAGTAGCCCGACGCGTTGATGAGCCCGGGGTTAAGACCCATCTGAACGTGGGTCTGGATCTCGCCTGCTTGTACCTTTGATGCGTCCACGTCGTGACCGTTGAGCAGGTTGATCGTCTGCGCGATCATTTCAAGATGTCCCAATTCCTCTGCGGCAATATCAAGAAACAGATCCTTGATCTCGGGATCCTTGATACGGAAGCTCTGCGACATATACTGCATTGCCGCCTTAAGCTCTCCGTTACCGCCGCCAAGCTGCTCCTGAAGCAGTACGGCATACTGCGGATTCGGTCTTTCTACCTCTACGGGATGAAATAACATTTTTTCGTGTTTGAACATGACGAATATTGACCTCCATGGATTATGGATACTATTATTTCCCGTATCGCGCCAACGTATTCCTCTGCATTTTTTTATCATCCGCCGCGGGATTGTCAATCAGCGCACCGTGCTCTGTGAAGCGCGAGCCGTGGCACGGGCAATCCCAGCTATGCTCTGCGCGATTGTATTTGAGTGCACATCCAAGGTGGGGACACCTTGGTGTCGTCGGCGTGAGAAGTCCCACTGCTGATTCGAAGGCATTGACGGCGAGCTGCGGACGCAGAATGGTACGCGAGGGAGAAAACACCGCGGCACAGGGATTGGGCTTTCCTTGAACGAGGTCACAGAGGAGAGCGGCAGTGACCATGGCGTTTGTCATGCCCCATTTGTTGAATCCCGTTGCCACGTATACGTCTGGTGTGGATATCGAATATTGCCCAATATAAGGAACGTCGTCCAGCGTCATGCAGTCCTGCGTTGCCCATTTGCCGACGATCTCAGCATTGGGATACTGCTTTTCTGCAAAGCGCTCGAGCACCTGCCAGCAGCCGCCGTGCTTTCCCGTGCGGTGCCCACCGCCGCCGAGGAGCAGAAGATCGCCATAGCGCCGGAAGGACAGCCCGGTATCGGATTCGTCCACATACATTCCGTTCACATTCCGCGCCCCCCGCAAAGCAATGACGTAAGAGCGATGCTGATACAGCTTCAAGGAATATAAGCCGTGTTTGTTGAGCATCGGAAAATGCGTTGCTGCGATCAGCTTTTTGTACGTGATCTCGCCATGCTTTGTAATCGCCTTATCCGGCATGAGCTCCACGACCTTCGTATGCTCGTAAATCGGCAGATCCCGCGCAATCGCATACAGGAATTTCAGGGGATGGAGCTGCGCCTGCGCCTTCACGCGCACCGCGCCTGCGACCTTGAACGGAAGCTCGTGAGCATCCGAAAACTCGGCATTCACACCGATGCGATTCAGCGCCGCGATCTCCTTTTCGATCTTTTTCCGGTCAGTAAAAGAATACACGTAGGAATCCCCGAACTCAAAATCGCAGTCTATATTCCCGCACAGCCGCGTGTATTCCTCGATGGCTTCCCGCTGTGCAGCTGCATAACGACGTGCCTTGTCCTCACCGAAGCGGTGTATCATTTTGTCGTAGATCAATCCGTGCTGCAAGGTAATCTTTGCCGTAGTGTTCCTTGTGATACCGCCGCAGATCTCCGTCGCCTCTACGAGCATACAATCCACGCCAGCGTTTTTCAGTCTATAAGCGCACAAAATTCCTGCAATACCGCCGCCGATGATCAGAACGTCGGTGCTTTTGTTTCCCTTCAAAGCGTCAAAATGCGCACGCCTTGCTGTTTCTTCCCAAATAGAATCCATATTCCTCTCCTGCTGCTTGTAATAAGAACAGTATTTGTAATTTTCTAATCTTACATACCTGTCAAAATCTCGTATAGATCACGCTCGAAATGCCAAAAATAACAAGAATAACGGAGGCGCCACGGGCTGTTGCACTTACGTGCCCCTGCCCCACGTTTTGTGACCTTCGCCACCGAAGCGGCGGCGATTTTGCTTCGCAAAAACAGTCCCAATTCCGCAAGAAAGGAAGC
>JAGBZV010000117.1 GCA_017628075.1 Clostridia bacterium | reverse complement strand
CGGAATACGCAAAAAGCCTGCGCACTGCTCAAATGCCTTTGCACCGATGCGGGGGACCTTTTTGATCTGCGCACGGGAGGTGAAGGCACCGTTTTCCTCACGGTATTTGACGATGTTCTTTGCGGACGCGGCGTTGATGCCGGCGATGTAGGAGAGCAGGGAATACGAGGCGGTATTGACGTCTACACCGACGGCGTTGACACAGTCCTCGACCACACCTGTCAGCGCTTCGTCGAGTCGGGCCTCCTTCATATCGTGCTGATACTGTCCGACGCCGATCGATTTCGGATCGATCTTGACAAGCTCTGCAAGCGGGTCCTGCAGGCGCCGTGCGATGGAAACGGCGGAGCGCTGTGTGACATCATAATCGGGAAATTCCTCAGCACCGAGCTTGGATGCGGAGTAGACGGAGGCACCTGCCTCTGAAACGACGATGTATTTGCACGCAATGTGCTCAGCGGCCAGCTCGGAAAGCGTTTCTGCGATAAAGATCTCGCTTTCCTTGGACGCAGTTCCGTTTCCGATGGCGATTGCATCAACGGCGTAGCGCTTGATGAGTGCCTTTACGGTGCGCTTGGATTCCGCGATTCTCTCCTGCGGCTTTGTCGGATAGATGACAGCGGTATCGAGCACGCGTCCTGTGCTGTCCACAACGGCCAGCTTGCATCCCGTACGGTAGCCTGGGTCGTATCCCATGACCGTAAAATTCTTGAGCGGTGACTGCATCAGCAGATGCTTGAGGTTGACTGCAAAATTGGATATTGCGCCCTCGCTTGCCCGATCAAAGAGCTGTGTGCGAATCTCGTTTTCGATGGACGGCGCGATGAGGCGGGTATATGCGTCAGCGACGGTTGGAACAAGAAATTCCTTTGCAGGAGAGCGATCGTTCGTGATCACCTGGCTTGTAAGAAAGGAAAGGGGAGCATCTCCGGAAAGAGCAAGCGATACGCGCAAAAAGCCCTCCTTTTCTCCGCGGTTGATTGCAAGGATCCGATGGTCCGGAATCCGGTTGACGCGCTCCGAATAGTCGTAGTACATGGCGTATACGGAGTCCTGCTCCTGTGCGCCTGCGGTTTTGATCAGACCGTCACGGTACGTCAGACGGCGGATCTCCCGCCGGTACGCGGCATTGTCAGAGATATCCTCTGCAAGGATATCACACGCTCCTGCAAGAGCCTCCTCTGCAGAGGTGACACCCTTTTCCTCGCTGATAAACGCCGCTGCCTGCGTCGGCAGATTGGGGGTGTAGACGTTTTTCTGCTCGGCAAGCAGTGCGGCTAGCGGCTCAAGACCGCGCTCACGTGCGACGGATGCGCGGGTGCGGCGCTTCTGCTTGAACGGGCGGTAAATATCCTCGATTTCCGTGAGGATGCTCGCGCCCTCCAGCGCGGCCTCGATTTCGGGCGTCATTTTATCCTGCGCCAAAATGGCTGCGCGGACCTCCTCGCGCCGGCGCTCAAGGGAACGCAGATACGTAAGGCGCTCCTCCAGCGTACGCAGGATGGTATCGTCTAAGGAGCCCGTGACCTCCTTTCGATACCGTGCGATAAAGGGAACGGTGTTGCCTTCGTCAAGCAGGGCAACTGTGCGCTCGACCTGATCTTGCTTTAGGGCAAGCTCCTTTGTAAGCTTTGCAATAATGTCCATAGTAATCCTTTCTCGGAGCCGGTCAGACCGGCACGGTGCTGTTATTGGGCGGCGGCACGCAGAATGGCCTCCTCCTCCTCTGTCAGATAGCGCCATTCGCCCGGCTTCAGCGCAGGATCAAGCGAAATGCCGCAGAAGGAGATGCGCTGCAGCGTTGTGATCTGATTGTGGACGGCCTCCATCATGCGCTTGATCTGGTGATATTTTCCCTCTGTGAGGACGATGGCTCCGTGCGTGCGGTCTGCCTCCGGGATCACGCGGCAGGGAGCTGTCACAAATCCTTCCGCATGGCTGTCGGCGTCGATGCGGATCCCGTTCTCAAGCTGCCCTACGTCCTCGTCGGACAGCGGAAATTTGACGGTGAAGCGATAGACCTTCTCTACGTGGCGGCGCGGTGCAAGAAGCCTGTGCGACAGTACTCCGTCCGTCATGAGCAGGATGAGTCCCGTTGTGCTTTTGTCAAGGCGCCCGCACGGAAAAAGATGCAGCCGCCTGAGCTGCTCGGGCAGAAGATCGAGGACGGTGCGCTCACCTGGTGCATCCGTTGCAGATACGATGCCGTCTGGCTTATGCATCATCAGATACGTGTTTTCGCGGTAGACCACCTCTGTGCCGTCCAGACACACGTGCTGTGCCGGCGAAACGTGGATATCGGCGCGCGGAGCGGGAAGCCCGTCTACGGTGATGCGTCCCTGCTTAACGGCGGCGGCACATTCGCGGCGTGTCAAAACGCCGGCGGCGGTCATGTATTTGTCGAGTCTCATAGGTCGGTTATCCTCCTGGAAAGAGCAACCGGAATACGGTAAGATAGAATGCCAGCAGCACGGAGGCTGCCATGCCGCAGCCGAGCAGCATGCCGATGGCGAATGCAATAAGCTGCGGGTGTCTTTGCTTTTTCGTATCGGTCATCCTCGGTCACCTCCTTCCATGCGGAAGACCGCCAATGGAAAGTGTGGCCGGACGTAATCCGGATCATACATATTTTACCACAAAAAAACGGAATTGTAAACGGAAAAATTGCAAATAAATAAAATTGTTCCGATTGACAGGAGCAAACGTATGATTGGAGGAGAACGGATGGACAGGAAAACAAACGCGCATGGCACGGAAAATGCGTACCGAGGATGTATCCGCCGGACGCTTGGACAGCACGTGCTGTATACACAGGCGCATGAGACGCAGGGGCCTTGGAATGTTCCGGAAAAAAGCGAGGAGATGACGCTTCCGCCGTATCGGCCGTTTCCGGACGACGGATCGGATCCTACGGCGTATATGCATACGCAGAGCGTGGAAAATGTAAACAATCTATTATAATAAAGATAAAATTGCCGTGTGCCATTGCAATATTTCAAAATATATGGTATACTATTGAGGAATATAGAAAATACAAGGGAGCTTTCCGAGGATAAGGAGGTGTACGGATGCGGTTTGAATGGGATGAATACAGGGGCGGTCAGAGCGGTTATATGGCCGTTGGTGAAAAGCTGCGCATTGCGGATGCCAATCTTGACAGATTGGATATGCGCCTGGCGGATCTGTCTGAGATGCGTTACGCCATCATCAGGGAAAAGGTGCTCGCTTTGCTGTCCGCGATCTCGATTGAATATCCTATGGACGTCTTTGACCGGTTGGTGAGAGAGGAGCGCTTCCCGGAAACCTTCCGTGCACTCTCTGCACGGCAGCCCCGCACCTTTGATGAGGCAATCTGTGCCGAGGACGTCGCACGTGTGCTTTCTGCTGCAAACGACGAGGAACGGCTGCTTCTGTGCCGTGAGCTTGCGCACGCCTGTGACCGTCTGTATTTGGTTTCGGCAGGGGAATACAACGATCGGTGGGTTCGCCAGCTCATGGATCTTATCAGAGAGGACGAGCGCATGGATGACAATGGAGAGCCCGATCTTGAGGCGCGTACCCCGCGGCCTGTCGGTGAGCGGATTGCGTACCTGCGCAACACCTATACCGATCTTGCGTATGAAACGTTTTCATCGGTGCTCAGCCATACGAGCTCTACATATTATTCCGATTTCCCCGGCGTGTGTGAGGCGCTGTATTACGAGCGCGCAACGGCCTGTATTCTCCCGATGGAAAATTCAACGGATGGAAAGCTGCTTCGCTTTTACTCCTTGATGACGAAATACGATCTCCGTATCGCGTACATCACGCAGATCACCGCCTGGGATACCGACGTTACCACGCGCTACGCGCTGCTTCGCCGTGCGGTCAGCGTGCCGCATCCCGATAAGCTCGATGCGGTAGCGCTGTTCTTTGAGTGCCGCATTATGCCGGAGGAGGATATGCCGCTGTACCGCATCCTCGCTGCAGCAGATGCCTATCACTTTTCGCTGAGCCGCATTGACACGGTGCCAAGTCCCTACGAGGATGATGACCGCACCACCTACGACCTGATCCTCCGTGCGGAGGACGGTGCGGATTTCGTTTCGCTTTTGACGTATTTTTATCTGCTTGTCCAAGGCTTTACGCTTTTGGGCATTTATCCGGAGATTGCATCCACATGATTATTCTTGGTATTGACCCCGGTATTGCGATTGTCGGCTGGGGTGTTATCGAATTCAACCAGAACCGCTTCCGCACGGTTGCCTACGGCGCGATTACGACGGAGGCCGGTCAGGACGTTGAGCTGCGGCTCAATGCCGTATACGAGGAGTTGTGCGAGATCATTGAGTACTACCATCCCGACGAAATGGCAGTCGAGGAGCTGTTCTTCACGAATAACGTCACGACGGGCATTCCGGTTGCGGAGGCGCGCGGCGTGATTCTTCTTGCGGGCATCAGACACGGCCTGCGCATCGCGGAATATACGCCGATGCAGGTAAAGGCGGCCATTTCCGGTTACGGAAAGGCGGAAAAGAGCCAGGTCATGACGATGGTTACGCAGATCCTGCGGCTCAAAAGCACGCCGAAGCCGGATGATACCGCCGATGCACTTGCGATTGCGGTCTGCCACGCGCACTCTGCCGGCTCACGGCTTGCGGTATTCTACAATCAGAAAAAGACAAGACTTACATAACACGGAGATTCTATCATGTTTTATTCAGTTACGGGAACACTCGTCACGACTGAGATCGCTGCGGCTGTTGTTGACGTCAGCGGTGTGGCGTTTTATCTCAGTATTTCCGCCAAGACGCATGCGAAGCTCTCTCCAAAGCTCGGAGAGCGCGTGACGCTGTTTACCTATCTCAGCGTTAAGGAGGATGCGCTTGATTTGTTCGGCTTTATTTCACAGGAGGAGCTGCACGCATATAAGCTTCTGATTTCCGTGTCCGGAGTCGGACCGAAGGCGGCAATGGCAATTCTGTCACAGCTTACCCCCGAGCAGTTTGCCGTTGCGGTCGGCACGGGGGATACCAAGGCCATTTCCAAGGCACCCGGCGTCGGTGCCAAAACGGCGGCGCGCATCATTTTGGAGCTCAAGGATAAGATTGCACAGCAGCTGTCCTCGGAGGAGGACGCGCAAACGAGAGAGGACGTGCTTCTGCCGGGACGCGATACGCTCTCTGAGGCGACAAACGCGCTGTTGGTGCTCGGTTATACACGCGCGGAGGCGGCTTCTGTTCTCAAAACGCTTGATCCCACGCTGTCGCTGGAGGACATGATTACCGCATCTCTCCAGAAACTGATGAAGTAAGCAGTAGAATCTGCAATGAAAAATTTATTTGACCCCAAGGAAAACAGCCTCGACGAGGACGTGGAGTACGACTACGAGTCGCGTATCGTTGACCGGCAGTCAAGAGAAGAGGACGCCGACACGGATGTGGGACTGCGTCCGAAGTCGCTGGAGGAATACATCGGCCAGGAGCGTGCGAAGGAAAATCTCAAGGTCTACATCGATGCCGCGCGCGGCAGAGGCGAGGCGCTTGACCACGTGCTTCTCTACGGCCCTCCCGGCCTTGGCAAAACCACGTTGTCTGCAATCATTGCAAACGAGCTCGGCGTCAATATCCGCATTACCTCCGGCCCCGCCATCGAAAAGCCGGGTGATCTTGCGGCGCTCCTGACCAACCTCGGTGAGGGCGACGTGCTTTTTATCGATGAGATCCATCGCCTCCCAAGACAGGTCGAGGAGATTCTGTATCCCGCCATGGAGGACTACGTGCTTGATATCATCATAGGCAAGGGCCCTGCTGCCCGATCGATCCGTCTGCCTCTTTCACGGTTTACTCTGATCGGTGCAACCACGAGAGCCGGACAGCTTACGCAGCCGCTGCGCGACCGATTCGGTGTCGTGCTCAAGCTGGAGCTGTACACAAAGGAGGAGCTGACCACGCTCGTCCGCAGATCCGCCCGAATCCTTGACGTGGAGATCGATGACGACGGTGCGTGGGAGATCGCCTCGCGCTCGCGTGGGACACCGCGAATTGCCAATCGCCTGCTCAAGCGCGTCCGCGACTTTGCACAGGTCAAGGGAAACGGCATCGTTACGCGTGAGATCGCTGACTACGCACTCCGCGCATTAGAGATCGATGCGTTGGGACTTGACAACATCGACCGCGCGATGCTTTCCACGATCATCCGCTTCTATGACGGCGGCCCCGTCGGCTTGGAAACGCTTGCGGCAACCATTGGTGAGGAGGCCGTTACGCTGGAGGATGTGTGTGAGCCGTATCTGATGCAGATCGGCTTTTTGAACCGCACGCCGCGCGGAAGAACGGTTACAAGACTCGGATACGAGCATCTTGGCTTTCCGTACAAAGGCAATGCGGCCAAGGGCAGTGCGGAAGCCGCAGAAAAGCAGCAGATTACGCTGTTTGACTAACAAGCCCGACGGCGGTGCAGACGCGCCGCAAACGCCGGCCCCGGCGATAATCGGGACCAATTCTGATCCGAAAAGGAATAAATGAATTATGAAATCTGCCAATCATTGGAGAGAATATGAGCTTCTTGACACGACGGACGGTATGCGTCTGGAGCGTTGGGGAAAATACACGCTGGTCCGTCCGGATCCGCAGGTTATCTGGAGAGGTGTCGGCGTACACCCCGGATGGAAGGTGGCCGATGCAACCTACCACAGATCCGGCGGAGGCGGCTCCTGGGATATCAAAAAGCTTCCTGCGGAATGGACCATTCCTTACGGTGATCTGACCTTCAAGATCAAGCCGATGGGCTTCAAGCATACCGGACTTTTCCCGGAGCAGGCTGTGAACTGGGATTGGTTTTCCGCACTCATCCGTGAGGAGCGTGCGCGCGGCGGTGAGGTGCGTGTGCTGAATCTGTTTGCATATACGGGCGGAGCGACCGTCGCGGCTGCGAAGGCAGGTGCCTCCGTCGTGCACGTTGACGCTGCAAAGGGCATGGTAGCGCAGGCGAAGGAAAACGCCGCGCTTTCCGGACTTTCGGATGCGCCGATCCGCTACATTGTGGACGACTGCAAAAAGTTTTTGGAGCGGGAGATCCGCCGCGGAAACCGATACGATGCCATCATCATGGATCCGCCCTCGTACGGACGCGGACCAAACGGTGAGGTATGGAAGTTAGAGGAGGCGATCGGTGAATTCGTGGAGCTTTCCACGCGCGTGCTGTCGGACAATCCGCTGTTTATGCTCGTCAACTCCTACACCACGGGACTTTCTCCGTCTACGATGGCGTATATTCTCAAGCTGTATATGAAGCCGTGGGGCGGCTGTGTGACCGCCGATGAGATCGGTCTGCCTGTGCAGACGACCGGCGCTGTCCTGCCGTGCGGCTCAAGCGCTTACTGGACAAGATAACATAATCCCCACCGGGGAAGAGGAATCATATGAATCAGAACGTAACCAATCCGATCATTGAAGCAAAGGATCTTTGCTTTTCCTATAAAAACGAGGATGGCATCCCGCTGCCCGTCATCCGAAATCTGACGTTTTCTGTGGAACGCGGCTCGTTTGTCTGTATTCTCGGACACAACGGATCTGGAAAATCCACGCTTGCAAAGCTTCTGAATCTGGTGCTGACACCGGACAGCGGCTCTCTTTCCGTCGGCGGCATTGACGTCATGCGTGACGACCTTTCCGATGACGATATATATAATCTCCGCCGACGCATCGGCATGGTATTCCAGAATCCGGATAACCAGCTCGTTGCGACCATCGTTGAGGAGGATATTGCATTCGGCCCCGAAAATCTCGGTATTGCACCGGATGAGATCCGTACCCGTGTCGATGAGGCGCTGCGCGCGGTCAACATGACCGAATTTGCACATCATTCACCATCTCAGCTTTCCGGCGGACAAAAGCAGCGTATTGCGATCGCAGGCATCATTGCGATGCTGCCGGACTGCATCATTTTCGACGAGTCGACGGCTATGCTGGATCCCATCGGCCGCGCAGAGGTCATGGATACCATTGAATCCCTGAACCGTGAGCGCGGAATCACCGTGCTTCATATCACGCATTATATGGATGAGGCGGTGCGTGCGGACCGTGTGATCGTTATGAACCACGGAGAGATCTTTCTTGACGATACGCCCGGCGCTGTCTTTGCTCAGGTCGAGGCGCTGCAGTCGGTTGGACTTGACGTGCCGCAGGTTACGGCGCTTGTGCATAAGCTGCGCCGTGAGGCAGGCTTTGAGATCAGCGAGGATATTCTGCATTCCGCGGATGCGGTCAAGGCGTTGAAAGAACTGTATGAATCCATTTGAGGTGCCACGCAAATGAACAATAAAATTTCACTTGAACATGTGACGTACCGATATTCCGTCGGTACGCCGTTTGAAAAGACGGCGCTGGACGACGTTACGCTTGGCTTCGAGCAGGGTATCATCACGGGACTGATGGGACATACCGGATCCGGTAAGTCAACCATCGCCCAGCTTCTCAACGGCTTGCTTCGCCCGACCGAGGGCAGAGTGCTTTTGGACGGCGAGGATATCTGGGCGGAGCCAAAAAAGATCGGAGCCGTGCGCTTCCGCGTCGGGCTTGTTTTTCAGTATCCGGAATATCAGCTTTTTGAGGAAAGTGTTGAGCGGGACATCGCGTATGGTCCCGGCAATATGGGACTTTCTCAGGAGGAGATCACGGAGCGTGTCCACAATGCGGCGCGTTTTGCCGGAATCTCACCGGATCTGTTTGATAAATCCCCCTTTGAGCTTTCCGGAGGACAAAAGCGCCGCGTTGCCATTGCCGGCGTTATGGCGATGGAGCCGGAGATCCTTGTGTTAGATGAGCCGGCGGCAGGTCTTGATCCTGCCGGACGCCGTGAGATTCTCGGCGGTATCCGCGCTTATCAGAAGGAAAAAAAGAATACCATTATTATCATCAGCCATTCCATGGAGGATATGGCGATTTACGCAGATAAGCTGATGGTGCTGGATCACGGCCACGTCAGCCGGTACGGAACGCCGCACGAGGTCTTCTCTCATGCAGAGGAGCTGAAGCAGGTTGGCCTTTCCCGTCCGCAGATCACAAAGTTTATTATGGAGCTGCAGCGGGCCGGTATTCCGGTTGAGGGCGGCATTTACTCCGTGGACGAGGCGTACCGTGAGGTGCTGCGCGCCTTTGAGAAAAAACGGATGGGAGGTTGAGTGTATGCTCAAGGATATCACGCTTGGACAGTATTTCCCCGGGAATTCGGTCTTACATCGCCTTGACCCCCGCATGAAGATCTTCCTGATCGTCATTTATATCATAACGATTTTCTCTGCCAGCACGCCGATCTCCTTTGCACTCGTGCTCCTTAGCGCGTTTGTGCTGCTGCTGCTCTCAAGGATTCCGCCAAAGCTCGTGCTTGGAAGCCTGAAGGCCGTGTTCTTTATCATGGCGTTTACTGCCATCATCAATATTTTCTGGACGACGGGTGACCGTCTTCTGCTGGAGGCCGGCCCCATCAAAATCTATTGGGAGGGTGTGGAGTACGCCATTTTCATGATCGTCCGCGTTGTCGCGCTCATCGTCGGCTCCTCGGTGCTTCTGACCTATACCACCTCTCCGATTGCGCTGACTGACGGTCTTGAACGCGTGCTTTCGCCGCTGAAGGCCTTGCATATTCCTGTGCATGAGTTTTCTATGATGATGACCATCGCACTGCGCTTTATTCCCACGCTGATCGAGGAGACCGACAAGATCATTTCCGCGCAAAAGGCACGCGGTACGGATTTTTCGTCCGGCAGCATTACGCAGCGCGCGCGTGCGCTGATTCCCGTTATGGTTCCGCTGTTCGTATCGGCCTTCCACCGTGCGGATGAGCTCGCGGTTGCCATGGAATGCCGCTGTTACCGCGGCGGAGAGGGAAGAACGCGCATGACGCGGCTTCACCTTCGCTCCACGGATTTTTTCGCGCTTGCGGCACATCTTCTGTTCCTTGGCGTGATCATTGCCCTGAATATTCTGTTTTCCTGAGTACTATGGCACAGATCTTATTGACGCTGTCCTATGACGGCACGCAGTTTGCAGGATTTCAGGTGCAGAAGAACGCACGAACGGTACAGGCGACCGTGCAGGATGCCATTGAACAGATTTTCGGTGAACGCTATCCTGTTGTCGGATGCAGCCGCACCGATGCCGGTGTGCACGCCAGGGATTATAAGTTGACGTTTTTCACAGACAGTGGGATCCTCTGTGACAGAATTCCTGCTGCATTGAATGCCAAGCTCCCCTACGACGTTTCCGTGCTTGGTGCATCGGTCGTACCGGACGATTTTCACGTCCGACACGACGTTTATGAAAAAGAATACGAATACGCCATCTGCAATACCCCCTACCGCGATCCGTTTTCGCGCCATACAGCGTACCACTTCCGACAGTCGTTGGACGAGCAGCTTCTTGCACGTGCCGCTGCGCACTTTGTAGGGAAGCATGATTTTCGCGCATTTATGGCATCCGGCTCGGATGTCGCAGATACGGTCCGGACGGTGCGGAGCACTTCCGTTGAGCGCCGCGGGGATTGGGTGTATATCCGGATTGCAGCCGATGGCTTCCTTTATAATATGGTACGTATTTTCGTCGGGACACTCTTGTCCTGTGCGCAGGGGAAATACAGCGCTGACAGTATCCCGGCAATTATTTCCTCCCTTGACAGAAAAAACGCAGGAGCGACTGCACCTGCCTGTGGTCTGTATTTGAATCGCGTAACCTATCTTCCGCAGAAAGGAGATACCCATGACCGATAATAAAAATCCCGCCGAAAATAGCGGCTCTGACTATTATTTCCGAATTGCAAAGCGCTTTCGGCTCGTCACATATCTGACGCTCGTTGCCATGGTCGTATTTATTGCTGCGATGTTTTCCCTGAACAGGGAGGAGATCACCATGGAGAATCTTAAATATTTTCTGCGGTATATCGATACCCGTCAGGCGGAAAAATCGGCTGCAACGGATACCATACTGTACAGCGATACTGCATCCATCGTGCGTTTTGGTGTATACCGCAACGGCCTTACCGTCGTCGGAAACGACCGCGTGCAGGTGTTTGATCTCACGGGTGAGGAGATCTTGGATATTCGCCAGAGCAACGCCTCTCCGCAGCTTCTGACCTCCGATGCCTATATGCTGATCTATAATATCGGCGGAACGACGTTTCAGGTCTATAACTCTCTCTCAAAGACGTATGAGGAGTCCTTTGAATACCCCATCGGCTGCGCCGCGATCGGTGACACGGGAACCTTTCTCGTGACCACCCGTTCCATGGAGTACCGCTCCGTGGTATACGTGTATAACAAGCGCTTCCAGCAGATCTATCGTTGGTATTCACCGGACAAATACATCATGGATGCGGACTTCCGCTCCGGCGACGAGGAGTTTCTTCTGGCAGCACTCGGCACGGAAAAGAACGGCCAGTGCTACACGGAGATCATTCTCTGTCCGACCGACCGGGAGGAAAAGCGAGCACAGTTCCGCTTGGAGGACGAGATTATTTTCGATGCGGAATATACCGATGACGGTGGATTTGTTCTCATCGGCGGAAAGGCAGTTTACGTCTACGATAAGCACGCAGAGCTGATTTCCACGATATCCTTTGGCGGCTATACGCCCGTCATGATCGGCTCAAACGGTACGCACACCTACTTCACCATCAACAAGAATATCGTTGGCTCCAATTACAGCATTACCGTGATCGACCAGAAGGGTGACAGCGTCTATTCCGGTGACGTATCGGGTGAGATCACGGCAGTACTTCTTCATGACGACGCAGTGTTCGTGCTGTTTGACCGCAGTATCATGCGGATCAGTCTTGAAACGGGAAATCAGATCGTCCGTGATATCGCCGCAAACTGTATAACGCTTCTTGGCCTTGACAGCCGTACGCTGATGCTGTGCTATGCCCAGGAAACAAAGCTCATCGATATTGATGCGTTTTTCTTCGGGGATGAGCAGACGCCCTCCTGATGTATGAGCGGCCGCTTCGCGACATATACTGAATGCGTTATTGGTATGGTCACATATTAAAGGAAAGAAACGCACGGTGCGTGTGTGCCGGATCGGCAAAGGAGTTTTGCTATGTACACATATTGCGTGGATCTTATATTGATCCTTTTGTTTGCCTCCGTGGTTATTCGCGCCTTCAAACGAGGTTTTCTTAATACCGTTGCGGGTGTTGCTTCTGCGGTTGGTGCCATTCTTGCAGGCGTGCTGTTTGGCGACCTGCTTGAGGGTTTGCTGTTTTCCGGCGTATTTGAGCCGTTTGTAACAAATGCGGTCCACGACGTGCTTTCCGGTGCGTCAGCAGCCGTAGACGCGAGCCTTGAGGAAGCCGCAGCTGCGCTTTCCTCCTCCGTGGAATCCCTTGGAGAGCGTGTCGGACGGCTTGGCGTTGCACTCCCCGCGTTCAATGAGAATCTGTTTTCCGGCATAGCGGACCGCACAATGCTGGAGCAGCTCACCGATTCCTGTGCGCAGCAGATTGCGATTCCGATCGCGGAAAAGCTGTCCGAGATTGCCGCATTTCTGCTTGTGTTTGCCGCTGCATACCTTCTTCTTTGCCTGGCGTTCAAGCTTTTGAACCTTGTTGCAAGGCTCCCGATCCTGAACGAGGCAAATCGCATTCTCGGCGTTGCTGCCGGGGTTTTGCTTGGGGCGGTGTATACCTATCTTGCAGCGCAGCTTCTGTCGCTGATCCTTGGAATGCTTGTGGCGAACAGCACACTTCCGGCAGAGGTCCTTGACGGACCGCTTTTCGGATTTCTGACGCAGGGATCCCCTCAATAATCTATTTTGTATTTAGGACGCCGGCACGGCACGGATTCCGTGCAGGCCTTCTGGTGTCTGCCGCTTGCGGCACGGACACCCTATTCCCGGGCTTTTTGGATAAGGGCCCAAGAAAGGATGCTTTCATTTAACGAAAGATACGGTAATTCCCATGAAATTATGTACAAGATGTAAGAAGCGCGTTGCGGTTGTCTTCATGACTCGTCTGGAGAATGGAGAAACCGTCAGCGAGGGGCTTTGCATCCGATGCGCCAAGGAGCTTGGAATCGGTCCTGTCAACGATATGCTTGCCAAAATGGGCATCGGTGACGAGGAGCTTGAGCGCATGGACGCGGATATGGAGCAGTTTGCCGCTATGATGGAGGGGGGAATCCCTGACGACGAGGAGCCCGCCGAGGAGGACGGCGACGCTGCACAGCTTCTTCCGGACGTTACGGAGGAGGACGGTGACGGAGCCGACGAGGGCAGAGCACCGGCGGTGGACATCGGCTCGATGTTCGGCGATTTGTTCGGCAGACCGATGAAGGCAAAGGACGGCTCTCAGGGCCCAAAAAAGGAAAAAAAGAAAAAGGCAAAGTTCTTGGATGCGTACTGCGTCAATCTGACCGCACGCGCAAGACGCGGTGAGCTTGACCGTGTGATCGGCCGTGACCGTGAGATCGCGCGTCTTCTGCAGATCCTCTGCCGCAGACAGAAAAATAACCCTTGTCTGATCGGTGAGCCCGGTGTTGGTAAGACTGCAATCGCAGAGGCTCTGGCACAAAAGATTGCGGTACAGGACGTGCCGTATAAGCTGCAGAACAAAGAGGTGCATCTGCTTGATCTGACAGCGCTTGTCGCCGGCACGCAGTTCCGCGGACAGTTTGAATCACGCATGAAAGGCTTAATCGAGGATATCAAGGCGGCAGGAAATATTATTCTCGTCATTGACGAGGTACACACGATTGCGGGAGCAGGCGATGCCGAGGGCTCCATGAACGCTGCCAATATCCTCAAGCCTGCGCTCTCCCGCGGTGAGATCCAGGTCATCGGCGCGACAACGCTGACGGAATACCGCAAATATATTGAAAAGGACGCTGCTCTTGAGCGCCGCTTCCAACCGATTATCGTGGAGGAGCCCTCCGTTGCGGATACGGTAACCATTCTGGGCGGAATCAAGGGATATTACGAGCAGTTCCACGGCATTACGATCTCCGATGAGATCGTGAAGAAGACCGTTTCCATGAGTGAGCGATATATCACGGATCGCTTTCTTCCGGATAAGGCGATCGATTTGCTTGACGAGGCATCTGCGTACGTTGCGCTGCATGCACCGGTCATTGACCGCCTTGCGGCACTTGAGGTGAAGCTGTCTGCCAACCGGCGGGAGCGCGAGCTCCTGGAAAACACGGAGGCCTCGGCCGAGGAATCTCCCGAGGTTCAGAACACGCGCTGGGAGCGGCTGGCAAAGCTGCGGTCCGAGGAGCTGCAGGACATGGCACTCTTTGAGGAGCTGTCTGCGGAGCGCGATTCCGTCTGCCTTGACGTGGAGGCGCTTGCAAAGGTCATTGAGGTCTGGACGGGAATTCCCGCCTCCTCAATCACGCAAAGCGAATATGAACGGCTGGAGCACCTGGCTGACGGGCTGCGTGCCCGCATCGTCGGACAGGAAGAGGCAGTCGATGCGGTCGCACGTGCCGTGCGCCGCAGCCGCGTTGGTATTGCGTACAAGAAAAGGCCCGTGTCCTTTATCTTCGCCGGACCGACCGGTGTCGGTAAGACCGAGCTGGTCAAGACGCTTGCCGCGCAGCTATTTGACACTCCCGATGCGCTTATCCGCCTTGATATGTCGGAATATATGGAAAAATACGCCGTTTCACGTATGATCGGATCTCCGCCCGGATACGTGGGATATGACGATGCCGGACAGCTGACGGAGAAGATCCGCCGCAGACCGTATTCCGTCGTTCTCTTTGATGAGATCGAAAAGGCGCATCCCGACGTGCTCAACATTCTTCTGCAGATCCTCGATGACGGACGCTTGACCGATGCACATGGCAGAGAGGTCAATTTCGAAAACGCTGTCATCGTTATGACGACGAATGCCGGCTCCGTTGCAAATGATAATACCGCCGGCTTCCGTGCGGGCGAAAGAGCAGCGGCAGAGGACCGCACGGAGCGGGCACTCCTGTCCTTCCTCCGTCCGGAGTTCATCAACCGTGTGGATAATATCATCACCTTCCGCGCGCTCGATGAGGAGGATTTTACACGGATCGCCGCGATTATGATGTGCGATCTCGTGCGTGCCATGGGAGACCGTGACATTACGCTTGTTTATTCCGAGGAGGTTCTGCGCGTCATTGCACACGCATCCTATTCCCGTAAGTACGGTGCACGCAATATGCGGCGCTATATTCAGACACACGTGGAGGACGCCATCGCAAATGCGATCATCTCAGGCTACCGCGACGGCATTACGACGGTGACGCTGTATGCTGAGCAGAATGAAAATGGCGAGATGACGCTTGGCGTTCATGTCTGATCCATCAGAACCAAAACGACACAAATTCACCGATCAAGGAAACCTCCGGTCCAACGGAGGTTACGGTAAGTTTCATGACCGACAACTGGTATCAAATATCGGGTGAAGCCACGGCAAAGAAGCTCAAATCGTCGCCAACCGACGGCTTGACACGTAAGGCCGCCCGTGCCGCACTGCGTAAGTACGGCAAAAACGAGATCTATCCGGTCTCGAAGATCACGTTCTATACAGTCCTGCGCGCCATGACGATGGACTATACGTCCTATCTTCTTATCGCTGCGGCTCTGATTGCCGCTATCTTTGAGGAGAGCATCGGTGCGTGGGTGCTTGTGGTGCTTGTGACGCTCAATCTGACCGTCACGGTGCTTGCATACGCAAAGTCCCAGCGCATGCTGGAAAGCATGGATCGCTATACGCTGCCTGTCGTGCGTATCATACGCGACGGCAGACTGTTTACGATTGACCAGAAGCAGCTTGTTCCGGGTGACCTCATTTGTGTATCGCGCGGTGATATCGTTCCTGCCGATGCGCGTCTGATTTCTGCACACGATCTGTGTACGGACGAGGAGCGGCTTTTTGGCCGCGGCCCACTGCGTGTGAAGACTGCGGACGTGGAGTTCCACGAAACGCTTCCGCCCGAAAAGCAGAGAAATATGCTGTTTGCCGGCACGCTCGTTATATCCGGTGAGGCAAGCGCCATCGTCGTGGCAACGGGGGATGCTTCTGTGATCTCCCTGACGGATCGCAACAGATCGATCATCAATCACGAGAGTATGCCGATGCTGGCAGGTCTGCAGCGCGTCAGCCGCATCTGGAGCCTCGTCGTCATCGCCGCAGTGTTTGGCATGACGCTCCTTGATTTTTTGCTTCCCGGTCATAATAACGCGCTGTTCTCCAGCTTTATGGGCTCGCTGTCGTTTGCCGTTTCCACGATGAGCGAAATGTACGTTGCCTTCGGCTACGTTCTGCTTGCGTGCTCCGTTCAGCAGACCGTTCAGCTGTTCCGTGATTCGGACGGAAGCGGTGCGATCATCAAGAATCCGCTCTGCATGGAAAAGCTGCGCGGCATGACCGCGCTTGTTATCCCCAAGGAGGGTATTCTTACCACGCGTGACAGCGTTGCGGACCGCGTGTTCGCAGAGGAGCGCCTGTGGGATATTACCGACCGTCGCGGACGGCGTGCCATGGAGCGGCCCATTCTCTACGCGATTCTGTCCACCGGTATGTACGGCGAGGCGTATCTGCGTTCGATTTCCGAGCAGCCCGGCGGTGTTTCCCGTTCAGAGGAGGAAACGTCCATTCTCAATCTTGCGAGAAGAATGGATATTTACAACATCCGCCTGGACCGCGCGTATCCGATGCTCGATCATAGACGTGCAGAGGGTGAATCCGAGTTCGAAACGACGTTGGTTTCCCATAAGGAGCAATATATAGCCATTTCCAGGGGTGAGTGTGCCCATCTGCTTGAGCGCTGTGAGTATTACTATCGTAACGGACGCATAATGCTTCTGACACCGCAGGTGCGCAATACGATCATGATTGCGTATAATAAGCTTGTCCGACAGGCATATTCCGTGTCTGCCGTGGCATCGCGTGCTTATGGATATAATTCTCTGCGTTTTATCGGCGCAGCGCAGCACGAAATGGTGTTTGAGGGCTTTGTTGCGTTCCGCGTTCCGTATCTGCGCGGTGTCGGTCAGCTTGTGGCCGATGCGCGTGAGGTCGGAATCAAGGTCATTTTGACCACGGAGCGGCCCTCCGCATCTGAGATCTATTTTGCAAAGCAGATCGGAATTATCGAGCGTCCCGATCAGGCGGTGGACGGCTCTGCGCTCCCTCAAATCAAGGAAGGCATCCGCCGCACCAATGCTTCGTATTACCGCCTTTACAGCGGTCTTGATACGTCGCAGAAGCTCCAGCTGCTTACATATCTGCGCGAGCAGGGTGAGGTCGTCGGTGTCGTTGGACATCGGTTGGAGGACCTCTGTCTGCTTCGTGCAGCGGATATTTCCTTTGCACAAAATATTTTCGTCAAGCAGAGCAAAAAGCGCTCAAGCAGTGCCGAAATCGTCCAATCCCGTATTTCCGATGCTGCCGGAGAGATCGGCTGTGAAGCGCTGAAGTTCGAGGCCGATATGATCGTTTCCGATGCAACGGCTGAGGGATCGGGCGGCTTCCGTGCGATATTGGATTCCATCGGCATTGCAAAGAATACCGATATGAACCTCATCCGTGCAATCAAATATCTGCTTTGCTCACAGACGGCCCGCTTTTTGCTATCGCTGTATGCCATTTTGTTTTCCAAGGATGGTATGGGCGCCGTACAGATTCTGTTTTCCGGTCTGTTCGTTGATTTCGTATCCGTTTTTATTATCGCATTGCAGAAGCCAAGTCCCGACGTTCTGCGTTCCTCCGGCGATCCGGCCCTCTGGCTGCGTGCTCCGCTTCGTATGGGACTGCCGCAGATCATAACGGGTGCTCTTTGGGCGGTGACGGCGATTTTTGCATCCTTTTTTGCGGGGCTGTTCGGCTTTGCGGAAACCGCGTTGTCGCAGGGCTCGGTGCTTTTCGTTACAAGCACGCTGATCTCCGTGCTGATGCTGTTCTCACAGCAAAGAGAGGATTTTATTTTCCGCCCGGGCGTACGCATGACGGCGCTTCACACGCTGTCCTTGCTTGGTCTGCTTGAGCTGTTTTTGCTGTTCTTTTTGTTCCCGACCTTCGGTACGATGTTCGGCGTTGCTGCATTTTCTCCAATCACGCTCGTGATCATCGGCGTGCTGTCGCTGATCGCGCTGTCGCTGTCGGAATGTATCAAAATGCTGGCGCAGCTCTACCGCGCGTCCGATTCCCTTGATGTCGATGCAGAAACGGAGGCACGACATTCGCAGATTACAGAGCTGTTCCATCTGTTCCGTGCACAGAAAGCGCAGGAGGATGCTGCGCTTGAGGCTGCGGTCGGCGGTGCTCCCGCACGTTCCGCAGAGGAAGCGGGCGAGGCTGCTGAAGCATCCAAGAAGAAATCCGCTGTCCGCCGTAAGAAAAAGAAGAAGAACGCACCTGCTACGCTTTCCGAAATGGAGTCGTATGTCAACGAACAGCGTGCAAAGGACGGACTTCCACCGATATCTGCGGTATTTGGTGAGACATCCGATACGCAGACATCCGATACGCAGACATCCGATGCGCAGGTGTCCGACACCGATGCAGAAGCGTCCGCAGCAGCACCCACAAGGAAGCGTGGCATCTTTGCGGCGCTGTTCAAGAAAAAGGGCAGGGAGGAGATGCCATCCGCATCTGCGGAGCAGCGCTCTGAAGAATCGCCCCTCTCGGAGGATGCTCCTGAGCAGAGCGGCACCTCGCGTCCAACGGCGTCCGCTCGCCGTTCCAGACTGCGCATCGAGGACGAGAGCGATACGGAGCCGCTGTACGGTCCCGATCTGAAGGCTGACGGAACGCTTGCGGAAGCACTCCGCAGCTTGCGCAGAAGTGCAGGTGCCCAGCGTCCCGTGTTGTTTGCGGAGACAGAGGATTCGCAGTTTGACAGCGAGCTTCTGGATACGCTGGATCCCGACGATCTTGACGTGACCGACGTGGATATGCGTCCCGATCCGGATGCGTTTGCAGAGGCGATGAAGCATATCGTTGACGGCGCGTCCACGCGTGATATTACCATAGGCACTACCGCAGCAGACGTACGCTCCTTCCTTCGCGCTGCAGAAACGCAGGGGCTGGACCGCGAAACGCAGGCTGCGGCCGACCGTGAGTTCCTTGGAATCGGATATTTGTTCTCCGAGGCAGAGTACGAGGCGATCGTTGCTGAATACAATGAGGACGGAACGCAGAGCGCCGTATACAATACCGAAACGCAGATTTGGGATGCTGTCGAGGTGAAAACACCTCCTGCGCCTGCGGATCGTGATGCCGGTGCCCCGACGGATTTCAGCGAAGACGACTATGATCGGACAAATCCCGAAAATTGAAAATATATTACAGGATTTGTCCGATTTTATCTTGACAGAAGCGCGATTTCGTGGTATAATAATCCTCGGTTCGGTTCTTCTGACAGTATGTGTGCGCCTGCTTGCGGGCTTCTGATCGCGTTTTTGAATAGTGGTCAGTATGCTCTTGTTAATCGTTCACAATTATTTGCAAAGGATTTGTGCAAAACGTAAAAAATGCAGAAATTCTGAAAAAAAGAAGAATTCCCTCTTGACCGGGCATACAATATATGGTATAATAGGAAGCGTGGAATACAAGATATCACGCTTCCTGTGTTTTTGTCCGAAATTCTGCGGATGAGAGCGATCCTCCTTGGCATTGGGGCCTGTATCCCCTTCGCGGATCGGTGATCTTGTCCGTGCAATCGGTCCTTTGGACTGTCGGGAAGCCAAATAAGGATAAACGTAAATTTACCGTGAGGGAAGGAGACTGACATGAATATCATCAAACGCAGCGGCATTGAAGAGGTTTTTGACATAACGAAAATTATCAATGCTATGCATAAGGCAAACGGAGAGGTTCCTGATAAGGAGCGCATGACGACCGAACAGATCCGTACCGCAGCAAACAACGTTTCCGCAATCTGCGATCAGATGGAGCGTGCCGCAAGCGTCGAGGAGATCCAGGACCTGGTCGAGGACCAGATCATGTCCCTCGGAAAATACGACCTTGCGCGCAAGTACAGTACCTACCGCTATACAAGAGCGCTCGTCCGTAAGTCCAATACGACGGATGAGCAGATCCTTTCCCTGATCGAGTGCAACAATGAGGAGGTCAAGCAGGAGAACTCCAACAAGAACCCGACGGTCAACTCTGTACAGAGAGACTATATGGCAGGTGAGGTTTCCAAGGATATTACAAGACGTCTGCTTCTTCCCAAGGAGATTGTTGATGCACACGATGCAGGCATTATCCATTTCCATGATGCCGATTATTTCGCACAGCATATGCACAACTGTGACCTCGTCAATTTGGAGGATATGCTCCAGAACGGCACGGTCATCTCCGATACGCTTTTGGAGAAGCCGCACTCCTTTGCGACTGCCTGCAATATTTCCACACAGATCATTGCACAGGTTGCATCCAACCAGTACGGCGGTCAGTCGATCTCTCTGACACATCTGGCGCCCTTTGTCCAGGTTTCCCGTGAAAGCATCCGCAAGAGCGTTGTGACCGAAATGCACGACTTTATCGGTGAGGTTTCTGAGGAAGCCATCAACGAGATTACCGAGCGCAGACTCCGCAAGGAGATTGCAAAGGGCGTTCAGACGATTCAGTATCAGGTCATTACGCTGCTGACAACCAACGGTCAGGCTCCCTTTATCACCATCTTTATGTATCTGGGTGAGGCAAGAAACGAGCAGGAAAAGCGCGACCTTGCAATCATCATCGAGGAAATGCTCGTCCAGCGCTACCAGGGTGTCAAGAATGAATCCGGCGTGTGGATTACGCCTGCATTCCCCAAGCTCATTTACGTCTTGGAGGAGGACAACATCAACGAGGGTGCGCCGTATTACTATCTGACAAAGCTTGCCGCAAAGTGCACTGCAAAGCGGATGGTTCCCGACTATATCTCCGAAAAGAAGATGCTGGAGCTCAAGGTCGATAAGAACGGCAACGGAAACTGCTATACCTGTATGGGCTGCCGCAGCTTCCTTACGCCCTACGTGGATGAGAACGGTAAGCCGAAGTACTACGGCCGCTTCAATCAGGGTGTCGTTACCAACAACCTGCCTGACGTTGCGCTGTCCTCCGGCGGTGATATTGACCGCTTCTGGAAGATCTTTGACGAACGCCTTGAGCTGTGCCATCGCGCACTGATGTGCCGACATAATCGTCTTAAGGGTACGCTGTCCGATGCGGCACCGATCCTTTGGCAGTACGGTGCGCTTGCAAGACTGAAGAAGGGTGAGCCCATCGACCGTCTTCTCTACGGCGGATATTCCACGATTTCTCTTGGCTATGCAGGCCTGTACGAGTGCGTGAAGTATATGACCGGAAAGAGCCATACCGATCCTGCCGCAACGCCGTTTGCGCTGTCTGTGATGCAGTATATGAATGATGCGTGCAAGAAGTGGAAGGCGGAGCACAACATCGACTTCTCGCTCTACGGCACGCCGCTGGAGTCCACGACCTACAAGTTTGCAAAGTGTCTGCAGAAGCGCTTTGGCATTGTCGAGGGCATCAACGACAAGTCTTATATCACAAACAGCTACCACATCCACGTCACCGAGGAAATCGATGCGTTTACCAAGCTGGCGTTTGAGTCCAAGTTCCAGGCGCTTTCGCCCGGCGGCGCGATCTCGTACGTTGAGGTTCCGAATATGCAGAACAACCTTGAGGCTGTTCTTGGCGTAATCCGCTTTATCTACGATAATATCATGTATGCCGAGCTCAATACCAAGAGCGACTACTGTCAGGTGTGCGGATATGACGGAGAGATCGAGATCCGTAAGGATGATGAAGGAAAGCTCGTTTGGGTATGTCCCAACTGCGGCAACACCGATCAGGCAAAGATGATCGTCGCGCGCAGAACGTGCGGCTACATCGGTACGCAGTATTGGAACCAGGGAAGAACCCAGGAGATCAAGGAGCGCGTGCTTCATCTTTGATTGGAAGATCAAAATGCTGTATGGCGGTCTGCTGTGCTTTGCGGCAGACCGTATACGGCAAGCCATAGCCCGGTGGCGGACATCTTATGCGCACTGCATCGGTATGCTTGTCCGGGTTTTTCAGTGGGTGCTTCGGGCGGCTGCACGTGCGTGCCACAGCCCAACAGATGTGCCCCCCTGGCTGTTGCACTTACGTGCCCCAGCCCCATAGAAGTTTCCCTTGCCCTCAGTGAAGGTGCATTTCCATGCGAAAATCGCTTGAAAACCGGGAAATTCGGGTCACTTCGTGGCCCTGGGTTGTCGCAAGCTGAAGGCTTGCAACAACCCCTTTTCACGTCATGTTCCGGATGGTTGGCGCGTTGACCCCACTTTCAGCGTGGTAAGACATGGGGCTGCTTTCGTTTTCGTGCGGAAGGGAAGGGGGGCGGTATCTGCCCAATCCCGGAGAATCGGAACAGTATTCGGAACAGTATAAAGAAAAGAGAGCGTTGAGTATGTATTACGGAGAAATCAAAAGCTGCGATATTGCAAACGGAGAGGGTGTACGCGTTTCCTTGTTCGTTTCAGGCTGTACCCATCACTGTGAGGATTGCTTTAATCCGCAGACGTGGGATTTTTACTACGGACAGCCTTATACGGAGGAAACTGAGGAAGCCATCCTTTCGATGCTTGCGCCTTCGTATGTGGACGGCATTACGCTGCTTGGCGGCGAGCCGATGGAGCCGGCAAATCAAAGAGTGCTGCTTGCGCTCGTAAAGAAGATCCGGATGACATATCCAAGCAAAACGGTATGGTGCTTTACCGGCTATACGCTGGAGCAGGATCTTTGGCATTCCGATGGAAGCACACCCGACAGCCGTGCGTACTGCGAGGTGACGGATGCGCTTCTTTCGATGATCGACGTCCTGGTTGACGGGGAGTTTGTCGCTGCGCTCAAGAACATTTCTCTGCGATTTCGCGGATCTGAGAACCAGCGGATTCTTGACCTGCCCAAGACCTTTGCCGCAGGCAAGCCTGTTTTGTGGGAAAGCCGGAATGATGACGTCAATCGCGTCATGAAAATGAAGGAGCAGCCGAAAACCACTTGACATTTTTGTCAATTTCTGTTATAATATTGGAGGTTCTGCCATTGGAGCGGAGCGCAGATACAATGCGCTGCCCGTGCGTTCTATCAGATGGAACGGCGGCTGGAGCCATGAAGGTATGATGATTTTTTTTTACCAGTTTGAGGACGTGTAGTTTCTGATGCGATTTATGACTTATCGGATGCGCTCGATGCTTGTTTTTTTGCTTTGTGTGCTGACCGTTTTTATGTTTGGATGTGCGCAGGTATCTGCTCCTGCGTGGGAGTTTTGCCCGGTTGGAGCACAGTTCGTCTACGGCATCCGCTCCGGAGCAATGTCTGCTATGAAGCCCATTGTGGAGGAAACCGTGGGCGGTATGTTTCACGATAACAGACAGGATGTATTCGTTGAGGACGAGTTTTGTGTCAACAATACAACCTACGAGGTGCCGCAGGTGCTTCTCGACAAGCTGTTTGATACGATGGCTGAGTATAAGTTCGAAACGAGCTTTTACGTGATCGACCTTGAAACGCACGCGTCGTTTGCGTATAACCCGCAGAAGGATTTTGAATGTGCTTCTACCATCAAAGCACCGTACGCGCTTTTCCTTGCAAAGCAGCTTGAGGCGGGGGTGCTTGCCTTGGATGATATCCTTGAGTATAAGCAGCATCATTATGCGGAGGGCTCCGGCTCTACGCAGTTCTCGGAATTCGGAACGCTGTTTACGGTAAAGGCGATGCTGTACCGTTTGCTGTATAACTCCGACAACGTTGCCTATTATATGCTTTCCGAATACGGTGGAGTGGACGGATTCAACGAAATGGTGGCCGATCTTGGCTGGACGCACAGCATTACAAAGCGCGACCATTGGTGTGACGTAACGCCGCAGGAGCTGGCCATGGTGTGGCAGGAGATTTACAACTACCGCGATGCAAGCTCTGAGGGACGTCTTCTCTGGAAATATCTGACGGAGAATCTTTACAATGAATTTAAGGTGGCAATGCCGGAATATGCGGTTTCTGCACATAAATCCGGATGGGGCTACAACGGCTATCACGAGGCCGGGGTGGTCTTTGGCCGCCGCAACTATATCTGTGTTGTCATGACTGCAACGGGAAACAAGAACGACTGTCTGCACCGTACCATTCGTAATCTTGACAATATTATCAACGATTATGATATCTGGCTGAAAAATCAAGGCATTGAGGAGTAATGGCTCGCAGGTATCTGCGATGCTTTCACTTCCATGTGCCGAAAATCAAAAAAATACCGCCGCGAGCAGCGCACGTGTCTGCTTGCGGCGGTATTGTTATTTCTTTGAAACGATCGGGCGGGAATATGTCAGCGGCTTCTTTGTGCAAGACGTGCGATCTCCTTCAGCCGGTCGGGGATTTTGATGGCCTGCGGGCAATGCTCCACACATTTTCCGCACTTGATGCAATTGTGCGCCTGCTTGTCGTCGGGGATGGTATCGTATGCGTCAAGGAATGCACGCTTGCGACGGGCAACCTCTGTGTCATCGATGCCGACGGACATTGGGAGTCTGTCCTCGGATGCGGCGGCGTTGTATGCGGCAAACAGCTCGGGGATCATGATCTGGGCGGGACACTCAAAGCAGTAGCGGCACGCGGTGCAAGGGATTGTTCCGGCGCGATTGTATGCGGCAACGGCGCGCGACAGCGTAACGTGGTCCTCCTCGGTCAGAGGAATAAAATCCGTCAGCGTTGCACAGTTGTCGGAAACCTGCAGCTCGTCGGACATTCCGGAGAGCACGCAGAGGACGTTGGGCAGGGAGGCTGCAAAGCGAATTGCCCAGGAGGCGATAGATCGCTCCGGCTCAGCCGCGCGGAGAATGCTTACGGCCTCGTCGCACAGCTTGACCAGCGAGCCGCCGCGCACGGGTTCCATAATGATGAGCGGAACGCCGTATTCCTCGGAAAGCCGATAGAGCTCACGCGCATTCTGATTGTCCCAGTCCATGTAGTTGAGCTGGATCTGACAGAAATCCCACTTGCGCTGACGCATCATGAATTCGAAAAATTCCACGGAGCCGTGGAAGGAGAATCCGAGATTACGGATGCGGCCGTTCTCCTTTTCGGAATCGAGATATGCAAGCACGCCCGCGTCGCAGTAGACACGCTGATAGTCTTCCTTGGAGCTTAGGGAGTGCAGCAGATAGAAGTCGAAATATTCCACACGACATTTGGAGAGCTGGTCTGCAAAGATTTCCTTGGCTTTTTCTGCGCCGCCGTCGCCGATCAGCCAACCGGGCATTTTGTCTGCCAGATAAAAGCTGTCGCGCGGGTACGCGGAGAGCGCTTCACCTATGAATCGCTCGGACTCGCCGCCGTGATACATATATGCGGTATCGAAATAATTTACGCCGGAACGGTATGCTATATCAATGAGAGCCTTTCCTGCCGCATAATTGATATCATTGTTCTGATCGGAGCTTAGAGGCATGCGCATGGCCCCGTAACCAAGGAGTGATACGGGGGCACCGTTTTTTTTGAAAATTCGTTGTTCCATAATGATCGTCGCCGCTTTCGCTTAGCGAAAGTTCCTTTCTGAAAGAATCGGGCTTTGGGTGATTGGGGCAGTGGTTTGTTGGGCTGGGGCACGTAAGTGCAACACCCCTCTATCCCCTTTATTATACAGAACGATTGTGAACGTGATATGAAGAATGGCACGGAATTCAAAAATCTCGTAAGTTTTTGGAAAACGGTTGCAAAATTTTCTGAAATATGGTATAATTACAAAAAAGAAGCGCATTGCTTGGGCGCATATCCGTCCGTGTGATGCTAAATTTGAAAGGGAGCTTTTGTTTTAACGAAAGCCTGGTAAATGAGTATGATAAATGAATCCGTTGCAAAGCTTGTTCGCTACAGCCAGCTTCATCATCTTACCGAGCGTGAGGACGAAACCTATATTGTCAATTCCTTGATGACTGCACTTGGAATGACGGAGTTTACGTGGCCGGATTCCGTTGGCGAGGATGTCTGCGCTTGTGAGCTCGATTTGGAAGCGATCCTTGGTGAGCTGTGCGATTATGCATATGAAAATGGACGGATTGCGGAAAATACCGTTGCGTACCGTGATCTTTTCGATACAATGCTGATGGGAATTCTGACGCCCAGACCCTCGGACGTTATCCGCACCTTCCACGGTCTGTACGAGAAAAATCCGGCGGCGGCAACCGATTGGTTTTACGATTTTAGCCGTGCGACCGATTATATCCGCACCTATCGCGTCAAGCGCGATCTGAAATGGGTTACGCCGTCCGTATACGGAGACATCGACATTACCATTAATCTTTCGAAGCCTGAGAAGGATCCCAAGGCGATTGCTGCCGCTAAGCTGGCACCGCAGTCGGGATATCCCAAGTGTCCGCTTTGCCGTGAAAACGAGGGCTTTTCCGGAAATCTGCGTGCGGCAGCACGTGAGAATCACCGTATACTTCCCATCACAATGGCGGGGGAACCGTGGTTTTTGCAGTATTCACCGTACGTATACTATAACGAGCACTGCATTGCGCTGTCCGGCGAGCACCGCCCGATGAAGATTGAGCGCAAGACCTTTGCGCGTATGCTGGATTTTGTTGAGGCTTTCCCGCATTACTTTATTGGCTCCAATGCCGATCTGCCAATTGTCGGCGGTTCGATTCTCAGCCATGACCATATGCAGGGCGGCCATTATACCTTCGCGATGGAAAACGCTTGCATTGAGGTTCCGATTTCCTTTGCCGGCTATGAGAATGTCAGCGCAGGTATTGTTCGCTGGCCGATGTCGGTCATTCGTCTGGATTCTACGGATAAGGATGCGCTGGTTGCACTTGCGGATAAGATTCTGTCTGCTTGGCGCGGTTATACGGATGCTTCCGCCTTCGTGTTTGCGGAAACGGATGGTGAGATGCACAACACCATTACGCCGATTGCGCGCAGACGCGGGGAAATGTACGAGCTTGATCTTGTGCTCCGCAATAATATTACGACGGATGAGCATCCCCTGGGTGTATATCATCCGCACGCACAGTATCACAATATCAAGAAGGAAAACATCGGTCTGATCGAAGTTATGGGACTTGCGGTGCTTCCGGCTCGTCTGAAGGATGAAATGAAGCTCTTGGCTGAAGCGGTGCTTGCTGGACAAACTCCTGCTGACGTTCCTGCGATTGCACACCACGCCGCCTGGTTTGACGGATTTGCAAATCGATATTCCTTTGATGCGGAAAACGTGGATGAGATTCTTCGTCAGGAGATTGGACGGACCTTTGTAGGTGTTCTCGAGGATGCCGGTGTTTATAAGTGTACCGCCGAGGGCAGAGAAGCGATGCTGCGCTTCGTTCGTTCCGTGGGCGCTTGATACAGTAAGGGCCGACAATTTCGACGAGCTCGCAGGTCCTGGCGACCTCGGTTATCCGGCAACCATCGAGCTGGATGATGGCTCACTGATGACCGTGTACTACCAGTGCTTCCCGGGCGATGCCAAGTGCTCGATTCTGTACACAATCTGGAAGCTCTGATCAAGCATCGCTTTGCACATCACCATTGACCGACCGGACGCGCTCACGCGCTTCCGTGGCATCGACTGGTGAAGGCGAGGATTCAGCACACCTTGGCGTACCTGCGATAGAGCAGGTTAAAAGTGAATACGAAAATGCCGAGAGTCATCCAAGTTGCTCTCGGCGTGATTTTTTTCAACCGTCACAACCAACAGTTGGAAAAACTCAAGAACGGGATGTTTGACTCCATTTGATTGATATGGTATAATATAATCACGGAAGGCGCCTCCGAAATGAAAGAAAAGGAGTAAACAATATGAATCTTGGTAATAAAATCCGTGAACTGCGCAGAGCAAGAAATCTTACACAAGAGCAGTTGGCGGCTTCACTCAACATCTCCGCACAGGCTGTGTCAAAGTGGGAGATGGGAGCTTCTTACCCCGATATGACTATGATACCAACCATTGCAGGTCTTTTTAACGTGTCGCTTGACGAGCTTTTCGATTTTGACGTAAAGAATATCGACAAAGAAATCGAAGACATCCTTCTGGAATTCAATAAGTATATTTGGGAGAACTTTGAAAAAGCCGAACAAATTTTGCTTGACGGATTGAAGATGTATCCGGCTTCCATTCAATTAAAAACCGAATTGTTTGAGCTTTACACCTACAATGTAGACAGAGGTGATGTGCTTGTCAATAAAGCCTTTGAACTTGGAAGTCATATAATCAGTATATCACAAGACGTTTTCTGCACCTGCCGCACAAAGGCAAATATGATACATATTTACACGTATTTGGAACGCGAAAAGGGTCAAGATCATTACGATGAAATAAAACAGATCATCGAAACCCTTCCATATATGTACCCTTATATGTTGCAGGACAAAATGCGCCTTTCAGCAAGCTATATTAAGGGTGAGGAAGGTATGAAGGAAGCCAAAGCTCTTAAAGATATAGAATGGCAGGAGTTTTTCATAGCTTGCGCCCAAGTAGGACATCGCTATTTTGATATGGGTGACTACGAAAATGCGATGATTCATTTTCAAGAAAGTGTGGACGTTATTGAACGATTTATGTATTCCGACAAGCAGGGCTTTGATGCATATCCCATAGGCGGTACGCATGCGAATCACGCCATAACGCTTTTGGATATCGCAACTTGTATGTTCCAGTTGGGCAAGACAGAGGGCATAGATGATCTGATTGAAAAAGCCAAGCATATTTATTTTGACACATACAACCACATAGAACTCCGTGATTATAATAAAACTATGCGCGGAATGGTTGATTATTTTACAAAGGAATACAACAAGAAAAAACTGAACGAATATAAACCGCTTGACCTGGGCGAGATTGAAAAGCGAATAGCTCAAAAGAATGCGTAGTTCGCTTTTGTGTCCACAAAAGCAGTGCTTGTCAGGAAACGCAGACGAACTTTCGGGGCGCACAGACCAAAGGCTCCCTTGTGCAAAGGGAGCTGTCACCGAAGGTGACTGAGGGATTGTTTTACAATGTAATTTTACTTATTACAATCCCTCCGCCACGCT
>JAGBZV010000016.1 GCA_017628075.1 Clostridia bacterium | reverse complement strand
GCCGCGGCAGGCATCGTTGACAGCGCTGTCAATAATGTGATTCTTGAATTTGTTATACTGTGCTTCGGTTACACCAACGTCAGCAAGTGTCTGAGGAATGCCAAGCTCCTGGCTCATCGTCTTGATGGTACGGAGCAAGCTCATTGCACCTTGACTGTCCGAGAAGGAATACATACCGATGACACGCGAGATCTTCGCCATCTTCGAGCATGCAACAGAGGGAGCAACATTGCTCTTCTGCATACCGTCCAAGCCTGCGTTATACATCATAACGTGATAGAGCATCATTGCGTTTGCGCATCCGTGTGGAATATGGAAAACCGCACCCAGCGCGTGTGCAATGCCGTGGTTGACACCAAGGCCCGCATCGTTAAATGCCATACCTGCAAGACAGGAGGCTGTGTGCATCTTCTCTCTTGCTTCAGAATCCATTCCGTCCTTGCAAGCTCTGGGAAGATATTTGAAGGAAAGCTCGAGTGCTTTTTCGGCAAGCGCGTCGGTAATATCGTTTGCGCCTGTGGAGATATATGCCTCCAAAGCGTGCGTAATGACGTCAAATCCGGTGTTTGCAGTAATATTTGCAGGAACGCTGAGCGTCAGATCGCTTGAAAGGATTGCAACCTCGGGAAGCAGATCGTCCGAAACGAGCGGATACTTCTTCCCCTCCTGTCGGTCGGTAATGACAGAGAACTTTGTTACCTCGCTACCCGTTCCGCTTGTAGTGGGAATTGCGTAAAGAGGAATTTTCTTGCCCGTCTTTTTCTGATACATCAAAATGGTCGCCTTCGCCGCATCAATGGAGGAGCCTCCTCCAAGCGCAACAACACGATCCGCATTTTTTCTCTCCAGATATTCCAGAGCCTTTACGATCAATTCAATCGGAGGATCGGGAATAATATCTGCAAAAACATGAATCTTACCGCAATTTTTGATATAAGAAGAAACCTTATCAACCGCACCTGATCTCTGCATAAAATCGTCCGTAACGATTACAACGTTCTCCTCACGGATCTCCTGCAAAAGCTCCAATGACTTATCCCCAAAGCAAATTCTGGGTTTTATCTCAAAAATATGCATAGTAATGTCCCCTCGGGAAAGTGATTTTTACGTTCTATTAAAGGATAGATGCCCACAAGCTCTTATCGGGATTCGGAATGACTGTGCTGTCAAGCAGGAGTCCGTCCTCTCCGACCTTTACTTTTGCCGCCTCGATTGCCGCGCTGACCGCTGCAACGTCACCGGTAAGGAGCATATAAGACTTTCCGCACATACCTCTTGCGATACGAAGCTCGATGAGAGATACGTCACTGGTCTTTGCAGCCGTATCCGCAGCCGTGATGATTGCGGGAGCCGAGAAGGTCTCAAGCACACCAAGTGCCTTTGCCTCCTCTACGGGTGCGCCGCCGTAAATTGCGGGGAAAATGTCGGGATGAGGGCTACCGAGCACAAAGGAATCGGTGAGCTTATCGCCGAGCTGAACCTTTGCCGCGTCGATGGATGCGGCAATTGCGGAGAGCTCTCCGCTAATGAGCGTAATATATTTACCGGGGCAAACCACGGAGGACTGCATGATCTCTACGTTAGCAGTCTTGATCATCAAATCCGTTGCGGTAATGCCGGCAGAAACGGTTTGGTATTCTACCATGCCGAGTGCTTTATTTGTCATTTGACTGTACCATCCTTATCTAATCAGATTTATCATGCTTCGATCACAACGAACTGATCGTTAACCTCAACAACCTTGCCATCGAAGGGTGCGTGTACTGCCGTTCCGAGCTTTTCGGGAGTGAATGCTCCGACAACGTCCATATACTTAACGGTATCTCCAACCTTTACACAGGCAGTGGAGGGTG
>JAGBZV010000116.1 GCA_017628075.1 Clostridia bacterium | reverse complement strand
TTTATGGCCTGCCCGGCAGGATTCGAACCTGTGACCTTGAGAGTCGGAGTCTCACGCGCTATCCAGCTGTGCCACGGGCAGATATTGGTTTATCGAACATTTATTATTATACCACATCTTTTGGGTTTTGTAAAGTGTTTCTTTACGATTTCCTCTTGATAATTTTTCTGTTATATGGTATAATAGAGGAAATCGCACGCTTCGGTACCGCATGGGCAGGTCAGACTGCTCTGTATACATAGAAAGGAACTCCCTATGAGCAAAGCTGGAAAAATTGTTAAGATCACCGTCAAGACATTGCTTCTTGGCATTTCGTTCTGTATTTATGCCTTTTTTATCTTCAGACTGTGTTCGACCGGTGAGGCACCGAAATCCATTACGAAAATCGTGTGGAATGAAACCGCGCGAGAGGCGTATCTGGCAGATCCGGAAAGCTTCTGTATCTACTCCCAGACACCGGACACCTATATTACCAATGACGGCCGCTTCTGGATTTCGGATATTATCTATTTGCCTCAGGCAAAGCAGCTGCAGATGACCATCAAATACAACGATTCTACGCTGAAGTACCTGCGTGAGAGCCTTGGCGATCCGGCGATGGTTCTTCCTGCTGAGCCATTTGACTATTCGCTTCTGTCAAGCGCAGGAGTCCGCCTGCACGAATATTCCTCCGATGCGCTGGAATATCAGAACTACAATTACCGCAGACTCGTTTTCGAAAACGTGGTCATTGAGGACAAGACCTCGCACTACGTAGATATCTACTACGTCGATTCTATCAATTATTCCGCGATTCCGTACGGCTCTCTGCTGGTATGGAACACGGCGCTCCCGGTGGAAACGCTTCACGTGAGCAAATACCTTCCCGATGATTTAAAATAAAAGACGGTCGGGCATAGATACCGTTTGGTGTCTGTGCCCGACGTTTTTATGCTTTTTGGGGAGTGTCTTCGTTGGGCTTCTGCGGGAGCTGTGAGAGGATAACGCCTCCGAAAATTAGGATACAGCCAAGGATTCCGCCTGCTGTCATGGATTCACCCAGAATCAGGATGCCGCCGATGGCAGAGAACATACTCTCCGTGGACAGGATTACAGACGCGGCGGTGGGATCGGCATTTTTCTGACCGAGGATCTGCAGCGTGTAGGCGATGCCGACGCTCATCAGTCCTCCGTACAGGATGGGGATCCCTGCAGCGGCAATGCCGTCGGCGGACACCTCCTCAAAGAGTGCGGCTCCTGCAAGATTGCACACGGCACAGACGCCGAATTGCCCTGCGGCAAAGCCGAGCGTATAAATGGGCTTTGTGTTAAAATGATCCACGATCAGGATGTGAAGCGCCCAGACCACTGCGCCGAGGATGAGCACCAGATCGCCCAAGCCGGCGCGTTCCTGACCGGTCATAGAGAGCAGGTACAGTCCGCCAACCGCAAGAAACGCACCCAGCCACGTCGTAATGCGTGTCCTGCGGCGCAGAAAGAGAACGCCGATGATGGGAACGAGCACGGTGTAAAGGCTTGTGATGAAGCCGGCCTTGCCGGCGCTTTGCGTAAGCTCCACACCCCATTGCTGAAGCAAGGATGCGGAAAACAGGGCGAGTCCGCCGAGGACGGATGCAAGCGCGGTCATACGGAATTGCTCTCGGGAGAACGGCTCGCGGCCGAAAATGGCAATTACAGGAATCAGAGAGAGCGAGCCGAGTGCGAATCGCACGCCGTTAAAGGTCATAGCACCGACGTAATCTGCGCCAACGCGCTGTGCGACGAATGCAAAGCCCCAGATCATTGCAGTCATCAGGAGCAAGAGGTTGGAGGACTGCTTCTTTTTGTTCATATAGAATTCGTACTGCCCAAATCGGGCTCTCCTTTGCTTTGGATTCGGATTTTTTTCGGTATCTGTAGAATCTGCATGAAAATGCCCCTCAGCCGAGGGGCATCTGTGAGAATCCTTGGGCGGCGGCACGGTGGTGCTGCGTCCCGGAGGATCGGTTGGGGATCATTTCTTTGTATCGGCGTCTGCGGCACGCTTGCGCTCGATTTTGCGAAGCAGTGCCCAAACGTTTCCTGCGAGGCAAACGGAGGAATACAGACCGGCTATGATACCGACGATCAGCGGCAGAATGAACTGTTTTATGGACTGCACGCCGAGCAGGTAGATCATCACGATGGTCAGCAGCGTGGTGATCGTCGTATTGACGGAACGCAGGAGCGTCTGATTGATCGAGAGATTTACGTTTTCGTCAAAGGTGCTGTTTGGATTTTGCTTGACGTTTTCGCGCACGCGATCGAAGACGATGATCGTTGCATTGATGGAGTAGCCGAGGATAGTCAGAAGTGCTGCGATGACGTTGGAGTTCATGGGAAGCTGGAGCAGTGCGTATGCGGCGGCCATAAAGAACAGGTCGTGCGTCAGACAGAAAACTGCTGCCAGACCGGAACGGAAGTCAAAGCGGATGGTGATGTACACCAGCATCAGCGCAACGGCAAGTGAAACGGAAATAATACCGGAGCGTCTGAAATCCGCAGAAACGGATGCACCGACGGAGGTGACGTTCAGACGGTCGGCATCGGAGAGGGAGAAGCGCTCCTTGAGCGCCTCGAACACCTTGTCACGGGTTTCGGTGTCGATCTCGGTGCACTTGATTAAGACCTGTGTGCCGCCGTCGCCCGTTCTTTGAACGGAGGAAACCTTCTTTTTGATGATGCCCTCGGTGATAGACGTGATCTCGCTGATCTCATCTCTGGTCAGACTGTGACCGATATTGATCTGCATGGAGGTTCCACCGATAAAATCGGTATCCCACGCAAAGCCGCGGATGCAAATAATGGAAAGGCCGATCACAAAGCAGATTGCGGTAAAGATCAAAAGGATGCGGCGCGCTTTCGTGAAGGGCAGCAGGTTCCCCCTTGCGGCCTTCTTTGCTTGGTCAGCGGATGCGTTTATGTTATACATATTTTCAGAATTGAAGTCGTAATTCATCTGCGGGTAGCCTCCTCTCTGATCTGCATATCCTTTTTCCGCATGCCCCACTTTTTGGGATTTGTTACGCGCATACCGATCAAACACGTAAGGAATCCGCGCGTTACGGCGAGGGCGGTGAACATGGAAACGAGAACGCCGATGAGGAGCGTCTGTGCAAATCCGACGATAGAGCCCGTGCCGAAGACGAGAAGGACGACAACTGCGATCAGCGTGGTCACGTTGGAATCGATGATCGAGGTGAAGGCGTTTTTGAAGCCGGCACGGAAGGCAGCGACGGTACTTTTGCCCGCGCGCAGCTCCTCCTTGATGCGTTCAAAGATAATGACGTTTGCATCGACTGCCATACCGACCGACAGGATGATACCTGCGATACCGGGCAGGGAAAGATTGACCTTCGTGACGCAGATGATGACACCGACGATGCCGATATATCCGCACAGTGCAATAGAGGCCATAAGGCCGGGAAGCCGGTAGAATGCGGTCATGAAGACCATGACGAGGAAAATGCCGATTGCACCTGCGATCACGGAGGTCTGAAGCGCCTCCTCACCGAGGGTTGGGCCGATCGCTTCAAGCTGAACCTCCTTCAGCGCGAAGGGAAGCTGACCGGAGGTAATGATGGATGCCAGCCAGACGGCGCGCTCTCTGTCAAAATTACCGGTAATGGTGCAGGATTCGGTGCGCATGGGCTGCTCAACGAACGGCGTGGAAAGCTCCTCGCCGTCGAGGACGATTGCGATGTAATTGGTACGGTTGCGGATGTGCTCCTCTGTGGTAACGGCGCGGGTAGCAGCCTCGAATTTATCGACTGCATCGGGCTTGAACTCCAGCGCGACGAAGAACTGAGGGATGCCCTGGCCGGTTGCGTCGCCGTACTGCGGATACGCCGTCTTGATGTCCTTGCCCTCCAGAACGACGTTGCCGTCTGAGTCCTTGAATTCGAGCTTTGCCATAGAGCCAAGAAGCTGGGATGCCTCCTCGGGGTCATCGATGGAAGGGATTTCAATACGAATGCGGCGGTCACCGGAAAGCGTTGCCGTTGCTTCGGTGTAGCCGAGTGCGGTCAAACGGTTGACCATCATGTTCTGGACTGCCTGCATGTTGAATGCAAGCTCGTCTGCGCTCATTTCTTCCTCAAGATCTGCTTCGTAGACGATGACGGAGCCGCCGACAAGGTCCAGGCCCTTGCGGACACCGCCTTCATCCAGGATGCCGTCCAGCGGTCCGGCACCGAACAGTGCGACGGTGCAGACACTGATGATAAGCAGGATTGCGAGCACGAAGCCCGCCAAGTGTTTTGCCATGATATGTGTGGTTCCTTTCAGTGAATTTTTACATATAATAATAGTATACCTTTTTTTTGCGTTTTTGTCAATTCCTTTCCGGGAAAATCTTGCGTTTTGCAAGAAAAATGTCTGCAGATACCGGATTTGATGGGGAAACGCAAAATCCGATCAAATTATCCGGAAATTCACAATTTAGTGCTTTACTTTATTGCAATGTTGTTGTATAATATAAATATTGAACTCGACACTGACCGCCGCCCGTGCAAGGGCGGGCGCTTGCGGTTTTGAAAGGACTGAAGGAAATGAATGAAAAAATGAAGGATGAGAAGATGGAGCTGCTGATGCGCGCGATTCTTTCTCTTGAAACGGAGGAGGAGTGCTTCAATTTCTTTGAGGATCTGTGCACCGTTCCGGAGCTGCAGGAGATGTCCCGCAGACTTTATGCGGCGCGGCTTTTGTCTGAGAATTGCGTTTATACCGATATTGCGGAACGCACCGGACTTTCCACGGCAACCATCAGCCGTGTCAACCGTGCATTGAAATATGGCGCGGACGGATACGTGAGCGTGCTTTCCCGCTTGAAGGACGAGGGTGGCGCACAATGAGTGCACCGTCCTACTCGGTGTTGGCCTCTGTATACGATTCGCTGATGGAGGACGTCGACTATGTCGGCTGGGCGGATTTCTACGAGGCGCAGTTTGCAGCACACATGGATAAAAAGCCCGGTTCCGTTCTCGATCTTGGATGCGGCACCGGTGTTCTGACGAATTTGCTTGCCGCACGCGGATACGATATGATCGGTGTGGATCTTTCACACGAAATGCTTGCACGCGCGCAGTCTGCGGCCTCGTCTGCGGGCCTGTCCGTGCTCTATCTGGCACAGGATATGCGTGCACTTGACCTGTACGGCGACGTGGATGCTGTGGTCTGCTCTCTGGACGGCATCAACTATCTGACCAAGCGGGACGACGTTGCACGATGCTTTGCTCGCGTCCACACGTTTTTGGCTCCGGGCGGCTTGTTCCTCTTTGACGTCAACACGCCGTGGAAGTTTGAGCACGTCTTTGGGGATTCCTCGTACGTTCTCGAAAATGAAACGACCTTTCTCGGATGGCAAAATCAGTATACGCGTTCTACAGGCTTGTGCCGCTTTTACCTGACGTTTTTCTGTGAAACTGCGGGCGGACTTTGGGAGCGCTTTGAGGAGGTACAGACAGAGCGTGCATATTCGGACCGTACTCTGAAACGGCTGCTTTCCGAGGCGGGCTTCGTTGTGCTTGATGTCGTTTCGGATTTTTCCGGTACCCAGGCAAAGGACGAGGACGAGCGGCATTATTTTATTTGTAAACGGCTGTAATCTGTCCCGGAGGACACTCCCCGTGCAATGCGCCGGGAGGCCGGACGCAGCTTCAATCAGAAACAGGAAAGGATGCCTTTGATAAACGGAGGCAGCGAGATACAACATGAACGAAAGCAAATCACAGGCGAAGATTCTGCGTGCAATGTCGCAGGACGGCTCCGCCCGCATTTTTGTAATCAATTCAACCGCAATTGTCAATGAGGCAATCGGTTATCACAAGACCACACCGACAGCGTCCGCTGCTCTCGGACGCGTTTTGACTGCGGCTTCTCTGATGGGCGTTCAGCTCAAGGAAAAGGGAAACGTTCTCACGCTGTCCTTCCGCGGTGACGGACCTGCGGGTGTAATACTCGCAACGGCAGACTACTACGGAAACGTCAAGGGCTATATCCAGAATCCGGACGTGGACGTACCAAGGAAGTCCAACGGCAAGCTCAACGTATCGGGCGCGGTTGGCAGAGGCTATATGACCGTAACAAAGGATCTCGGTATGCGCGAGCCTTACGTCAGCCAATCTCCGATCGTGTCCGGCGAGATCGCGGAGGACGTGACGTCGTATTATGCGACCTCGGAGCAGACACCGACGCTGTGTGCGCTGGGCGTGCTCATCGGGACGGACTACACCTGCCTTGGCGCAGGCGGCGTGCTGATCCAGCTCCTTCCGTTTGCGGATGAGGGAACGGTCGATCTGATCGAGCGAAACGCGCAGTTTTTGGCGTCGCTGTCCGGTCTGTTTGCGCAGGGTAAGAGCAACGAGGAGATCCTTGCGACGGCATTCCAGGATATTCCGTACGATCTGTTTGACGAAATTGAGGTGGATTACATCTGTGACTGTTCTGCGGAGCGTACCGGCCGGGCGCTTGTGACACTTGGACGGGAAGAGGTCGCGGATATTCTCGCGGAGAGAGGCACGGTGGAGATCTGCTGCCATTTCTGCGATAAAAAATACGTATTTACCCAAAAGGAGTGCGATGCGCTTTTTGCAGAGGCAGAGCGTGCCGCGCGGGAAGCAGCAGCGGGGGATGAGGAAGCGGCACCATAATAGAGTGGCGCGGTGCGTCTTCGCCTGGACGCTTCGGTTTGTACACGATGTTTTTTTTT
>JAGBZV010000115.1 GCA_017628075.1 Clostridia bacterium | reverse complement strand
GCGCAGGTCTCCATCAAGATGGCCAAGGAGCAGAATCTCTCCCTCAACTCCGCCAAGATATCCGGCACCTGCGGCCGTCTGATGTGCTGCCTCAAGTATGAGTATCAGACCTACGAGGAGGAGCTTCGTCTGACGCCTCCTGCGGGAAGCCGTGTCAAGACCGAAGAGGGTCAGGGAATCATCACCGAGATCAATCCGCTGACCGGTATGCTGAAGGTCTCCCTCTCCGACAAGCAGGGCAACAACGTGATCCACTCCTTCCACCGCGACACTGTGACTGTGCTGAAGCTGCCCGAAAAGCGCGACGTAGGCAAGGGCGGAGACGGAAAGAGCGGCTCCGCAAAAAAAACAGAGGCAAATAACGAATAAAATTTCACAAAACGATTGCATTTTGCAAAAGAGTGTGATATAATCTAATCAAATACAACAAACGGAGGTGCTGACAATGGCTTATAAGATCAATGCAGATGAGTGCATCGGATGCGGCGCTTGCGCATCTGAGTGCCCTGTAGAGTGCATCAAGGAGCAGGATGGCAAGTATGTCATCAACGCTGACGAGTGTCTTGAGTGCGGCGCATGCGCAAACGTATGCCCCGTTGACGCTCCCGTTGCTGAATAATCCATTCCAGGATTACATATGCAAACAAGAATCGCGCCTTGTGCGCGATTTTTGTTTACAATCCTTTTTTCCCGGACGGTAGTTTATGGACACGACTCTCCCCGAAGTATGTCTCGCAGACGGCGAACGTCTGGACGAGATCAATGAACATCTGCGGCTGATCTGCAAAAAAGGCGGACTTACCTTCGGCACGGACGCCTACCTGCTCTCCGCATTCGCACGGGCATTTCCGAAGGAAAACTGTGCGGATCTGGGAAGCGGCACGGGCGTGATCGCCCTGCTCTGTCAGTCCAGGGGCAAATACCGACACATATACGCCGCGGAGCTGCAGGATGAATTCTGTGATCTCATCCGCCGCAACGCCGCGCTCAACGGCATGGACGGATGCATTTCGGTTCTGCCGGGCGACATCCGTTCTCTCTCTCAAGGCGACACGGAGGGTGCGCTGGCCGCGGTGATCTCCAATCCGCCCTACATGGCGGCAGGCGCGGGACTCACTCACACCGACATACGCATGGAGACCGCCCGTCGGGAGCTGAACGGCACCATTTACGATTTCTGTGCGGCGGCGTCCCGTCTTCTGAAAAGCGGCGGACTCTTTTACACCGTATTCCGTCCCGACCGCATGGCAGATCTGTTTGCCGCACTGCGGGCCGCTTCGCTTGAGCCGAAGCGTATGGTCACGGTATATCCCGACACCGAAAGCCGACCCTGTCTGATCCTGGTGGAATCCCGCCGGGACGGATCGCCCGAGCTGCTTCAATCGCCGCCGCTGATCATCTACAAGAGCCGCACCGACCGCACCTACACAGCTGATTTGCAGCGCATTTTCGACACATTTTCCATGGAATTTCTGTTTGAAAACCGAAAGGGGAACACGCTATGAGTACGCAGGAAATGACTGCAGGCACTGAAAAAAACCGGATCGTCGGCGGCAT
>JAGBZV010000015.1 GCA_017628075.1 Clostridia bacterium | reverse complement strand
GGGGCTGGGGCACGTACGTGCCCCAGCCCGATATTCGCTTGTTCAAACGATAGATAGAGCTTATTGATCAAGCTCCTTTTTCAGCCAAACGGTACCGATATCCAAAGCATCAAACAGCCCCTTCTTCTGTCCCTGCTTGAGCACCTCGTGCTTTTCGCCGGTAGAGAGCACCTGAATCAGAATATCATCGGGAACCATCTGTCCGTCGATCTCCTTATTGCTGAGAACGATAAGAAACAAGACTGCTCGCTCGTTCATATCGCCCCATACGTACGCATTATCCTGTCGGATCAGGGGCTTTCCCTGATACATCAGATATTTGCCGTGTATTGTTTCCTTTGCCATAAATAAACCTCTCTTCCGCTCAGTCGGCGCGCTTCCGCACCAGGGCGGAGGAAGCGCATGACCGATCAGTTTGCTTTTTCAAATACATACGGATCCGGAATATTGATCTTTCGGATGTCCGCACCCACACCGCGAAGCTTGCCGACGATATCATCGTAGCCGCGCTCGATATGCTGGATCTCCTCAATCTCCGTCCGGCCCTGCGTTGCCAATGCAGCGATGACCATCGCCGCTCCTGCACGCAGATCCACTGCGCGGACAGGTGCCGCAGAAAGCGCCTCAACGCCCTCGACGATCGCCATTTTTCCGTCAACCTTGATCTTTGCACCCATGCGCTTGAGCTCCTCAACGTAGCGGAACCGTCCGTCCCACACGCCCTCATACAGCGTAGAAACGCCGCGTGCCAGGCACAGAAGCACACACATCTGCGGCTGCGCGTCAGTCGGGAATCCGGGATACGGCAGGGTACGAATGTTGACACGGCTGAGCTGCTCTGCCGGATACACGATCACAGCGTCGTCCAGCTCGTCGATGCGGATTCCCATCTCCTCCATCTTGGCGGAAATGGATTCCAGATGCTTGGGAATTACGTTGTTGATGCGAAGCGTGCCGCGGGTAGCAGCTGCTGCTACCATAAAGGTCGCCGCCTCGATCATATCGGGAATGATTGCGTAGGTACAGCCGTGCAGACGCTCCACACCCTTGATCTTGATGACGTCGGTTCCGGCGCCCGTGATCTTTGCACCGCAGGCGTTGAGGAAGTTCGCCAGATCAACGACGTGCGGCTCTCTTGCCGCGTTTTCAATGATCGTGGTTCCCCTCGCGCGTGCCGCAGCGATAATCACGTTGATGGTCGCCCCGACAGTATTGTTATCAAAATAAATCTGACCGCCGCACACACCGGCCTCCGTGCGGCATTCGATACAGCCATTGTCAACGGTCACAACAGCACCAAGCGCCTCAAAGCCCTTGATATGCTGATCGATCGGACGCACACCGAAGTCACATCCTCCCGGGAAGCCTGCCGACGCACGGCCGAAGCGTCCAAGCTCCGCGCCAAGCACGTAATAGGACGCACGCATTTTGCGCACCAGCTCGTACGGCGCGCTTCCGCCCACAACTGCGGTTGTATCTATTTCAACGGTGGTAGAATTCAGGCGGCGGACGCTGGCACCCATCGAGCGCAGGATGTCAAGCGAAATGGTTACGTCGCTGATATCTGGCAGGTTTTCCAGCACGCAGCGATCCTCAATAAGGATCGTAGCAAGAAGCACTGCGACCGCAGCGTTCTTCATACCGCTGATCTCTACAGCACCCATCAGCGGTTTACCGCCGTTTATGACGATTTTTTCCATGAAAGCACCTTCTGTATTTCGTGTTAAGTGGATCGTTCTATGTAGGAGGGAGCACCTGAGGTCGGAATCCCCCATACACGGAAATCACCATGTCGGATTTCCCTAACCAAAAGGAATTACCGTAATCTGAGGCAAGGTATACGCGAAAAAACAGCGTACAGAAAAGCACCGCAGCATACCGCATAGTACCTCACAGTATAGTATATCATCATTTTTCCGTTTACGAAAGGGAATTTTGTGATTATTAACAATTCATTCACATTATTGTTACATTTTCGCTGAAAAAACCGCGCAAACGGCCGTCATGCGCCGGGAACGGCATCCACCGTGCCGCGGATCACGCTATAGTAATACGCAACTGCAAGATCAACCACGAGGCCGTAGCTGCGGGTGCCATCCTGCTGTCCCTGCCCCTTGAGATAGGCGTCGTTGACAGCGCCGGATACGTCGGCTGCAACGTTGTCCCGGTATTTTTCAAAGAACGCATCGTACGCCTGCATCTCATAGCGGATACGGACGTCCAGAGAATTCCAGATCTCCTGCCACGCCTCCCGATCGGCGGAATACAGCGGACCTGACAGATATTCCACCATATTGATGTAGCCGGAATATCTCGTATAAGGATCGTCGGATTTCACACAGACGAGGAACGCAATAAAATTCGCTTCCTTCTCGCGTGCAAAGCCGCGCTGATGCGCAAGCTCGTGCGCGGCCGTAAAGGGCAGCGTATAATCGGGAAAATTCACGTTCAGATTCGCCTCTCCCGTAAAAAACGTATAAATGCCCGTGATATGCGTATAGGACATCGGCTCACTCAGAATGACGGGCTTTACACGGCTTGGAATATTCAGAAAAATCGGATGCTCCTGATGCAGACGCGCATATCCTGTCATCAGATCCTCGCACATCTGCCCATAGGAGTCAAACGGCATCGCAGAAAAGCCCGCAAAGCGGAAATCGACCTCACCGCACAAGCGATTTGCCTCCTCCACCGCCCAGCGCATCGTTTCGGCAAGCTGCTCGGCGGAAACCTTCTCCTCGGAAAGTCCCAGCCGATCCGACAGCGGCGATGCACTTGAGCCAACGCCAAGCATCGGCATGAACAGCGTCCAAAGCAGACACAGCACCGATAAAAGCACGAAGATATACCGCACGCCGGCACGCAGAGAGCGGCGCGTCAGCTTCACCGCAAGTGCAATAAATACGACGAGCAGAACCGGTGAAAACAGCAATAGCCCCTCCGCAAGCGAAAACGGCACAATGCCGGTAACGGTCGCCGCAAGCGCCCGCAGCGGTCCGCCCCAATACAGATTCACGGCATCCGCAACGGCCGGCGAGCGTCTTGACACAACGTGCAGGATCAGCGTTGCCGCTGCAAGCGCCGCTGAAACGGGAAAAATCCACGGTACGTAGCGCTCAAATCTCCTCTTGAATCGTTCTGTTTTCGTCAATGCCATTGTACAAACGCTCCTTCCTGTTTGTCAAAGCAGCGAAGCAGAGGCAAAAAATCCTCCGGAACCGCCGCTGAAAGTGTCATATACCGTCCGGAAACGGGATGTGCAAACGCCGTCATGCGGCAATGCAGAGCCTGTCTTGTTATGAGAGCCTCCGCGCCGGACAGCTCCCTTCCGTAAAGAAAATCTCCAAGGATCGGATACCCCAGATGCGCAAAATGCACCCGAAGCTGATGGGTGCGTCCCGTTACGGGCTGTGCCGCAACGAGAGAAAGCGGCGTGCCGTCCGGCGCCGTACCGCGTGCGCACATCCGCCAGCGCGTCAGAGCGGGAGCACCGTCCGGGGCAACCGTCCGCGTGATCACGCTGTCCTCCACTCTGCGGATGGGAGCGGATATCTCCCCGCCCGCCCCGGGCAGGTGACCGCACAGCACAGCAAGGTACTCCTTGTGCACCTCACCCGCAGTATGCGCACACTGAAAGTGATATGCCGCCGCGCGCGTTTTTGCAACCGTGACCACGCCGGAGGTATCTCTGTCCAAGCGCGAGCAGGAGCGAAACACAAACGGAACGCCGCGCTGTGCAAACAGATACGCAAGCCCGTTTGCCAGCGTATCCTCAAAATGGCCGTGAGAGGGGTGTGTCGGAACGTAGGGGGGCTTGTTCAGCACGAGAACGGCATCGTCCTCGTAGAGGATATAAAGCGGCATTTTTCGCGGTACGATGCGCTCCGAGGATTCCTTATCGTACAGCGCCAGCGTCAGCGTCTGCCCTGCCCTCAGGACGTGGCGGACCGTTACGTGCACACCGTCCGCAAGGATGCCGCGTGCATCCTGCTTGAGCGCGGTGATCTGCGCGCCCGAAAGCCGCAGAACGGCACGCAGATAGGTCTTCACAGACAGACCGTCCTCTGCCGCCGTGATCAAATACGTATGCGAATCCGTGCGCATGCAGTCACCTCCTCCGTACTCCAAAGCAAACGTCCAATGTAAGGCACCCTTGTCAGCCAGCAAAGCAGCTATAGGCAAAGAAGCGCCCCACACGGCAAAAGCCCGCGGCCTCCGCCGTTGCCGCAGACGCGGCGTTCGTATGATAGTGCCGGTACAGCACCGTCCTCCGTGCCTCGCACAAATGCGAGGTGAGGGCACAGACGCAGGACACAGCGTACCCTCTCCGTCTGTGATCGACCGCACATTCCACACCGATCTCCGCAAGATCGCCGGCTCCGCTGTTGACCGCCGCAATGCAGACTGCCTCACCGCCGACGGTGTGTGCGTACGCACCGTGTCGAATACAGTCGGAGAGCTTCATCGTCGTCCGGTTTCCGATCCCGAGATCCGCCTCGTTAAGCAAACGGGTTCCGGCAAGGATCCTCTCGCGGGGAGGCGCCTGTGCATCCGTCTGCAGATACGCCCAGCCCCATCTGCCGTGCAGACGCGGTACGCCGTATCCCCAAGCGGAAAGATACGGCTCCATCGCGCAGTTCAGCGCGGCAAACGCTTCATCGGAAAACAGCGCGTCCTCCGTCGGGTACCGTGCAAAATGCCGATGCAGCACGTCCTCCACCCCCGCATAGCACGAGGCGGCAAGGACGCCCTCCGTCAGCGAAAAGGACAGCGGCACGATGACGTTGAGCCGTCTTGTAAGCGCCGTATCGTCCCTTTTTCCGACGAAAGCACAGTATTTCTCTCCCGCCCCGTGCACCGTATGTGCAGGTATGTGTGCGACACCGTGCCGCGCACATTCATCGGAGAGATACCGTAACACCGCGCGTGTCACGGCATTTCCAGGATCGCCGCAGGCAGAAACTCCTCAGCGATCAGACCGCGCGTGTACGCAAGCAGCTGCGCGGCAGTCTTGTTGTTTTTGACGGCGTAATTCTGAACGCCGTGCTTTGCGGCAAGCGCCTCCGTATAATCCTGCTGATAGTAGATCTTCTGCCCGAAGAAGCCGAGATTATAGTAGAAAACCGTCGGCAAAAACCGTACGTTTTCCAAACGGCAGGCACCGTCCTCCTTAACAAAATCCAGGGACAAGAGACCGCCGACCATATTTTCCGCCTTCGGCATCAGGGAAAAGAAGTTGCCAAGCGAATACGCGCACAGCGTTCTCGTGCCGTCCTTGCCCTCAATCCATTCCACGGGCTGAATGAGATGCGGATGATGCCCGATCACAACGTCAACGCCGCAATCGGCAAATATCTGTGCAAACTGCTTCTGCTGCGGCATCAGCGCCTGCACGCTGTCCTCACCCCAGTGCACCGAAACCACGACGAAATCAGCGATCTCCCGCGCCGCAGCAGTCTGTGCGGAAACGACATCTTCATCCAGACATGGGATCACCAGATCGTAGCCTGCCGGCATGGGAAGACCACTGTTCGTCCCATAGCAGTAAGAGAGAAACGCAACGCGGATGCCGTTGCGCTCCACGACACGCGGCGTGAAGTAATCCTCCTGATTTTTGTATCCGCCGATCAGCGTCACAGGCTGTGTATCCCAGAAATCGATAGTGGCGGCAAGGCCCTTTGGCTGCATATCCATCATGTGGTTGTTTGCGATATTGACCACATCGAAGCCGACGTCCTCCAGCGCGTACGCCAGCTCTCTTGGCGTATTGAAGCACGGATAGGCCGAGTAGCCGTATTCCGGCCCCGCCATCAGCGTTTCCTGATTGATAAAGGCAATATCGTACGCAAGAATATCGTCACGCACACGGGTGAACAGGTGCGAAAAATCGTACTCCTCACCAAGACCTGCAAGACGCGCCGTTTTCTGCGCCTCCATCCAGATGCCCTCGTGCACGATGGCATCCCCCGCTGCAGCAAACGATGCGCGCAGGATCACTGGAGCAGGCGGATCCGTTTCCGTTTCCGGAGCAAGCGGCTCCGTTTCCGCGGGGACAGACGTTATCTCCTCGGTTTCCGCTTCCGTGTCCGACGCAGATCCGGCATCCGTTTCAGCGGTATCCGTGTACACGTCTCCGATGGCGTCGGTTTCCCGCGCAGCCATATCAGAATTGCAGCCGCAAAGGCTCACAGAAAGCACCAGCGCAAGCATCGCCGGCAGAATGGTTTTCAGCTTCATATCGCATCTCCCGTATTTGAAGAAAATAGGCCGCACGGAAGCCGTACCAACGCACGGCAGACCCAGGCGGCCCTGTAGCTGTGTCTTGTCTTTACTTGATCTCGACCAGGGATTCATCCCACATAGAGGGTGCCTCGTAGCCAAGCAGATTGACGGTGGTCGCTGCCACGTTGGACAGGCCGAAGGACGCCTTCTGCGCCTTTACAGTATACTTGTCTGCGTAGAAGTTGTCGTAAATGATGCAGGGAACGGGATTGAGCGTGTGAGAGGTCTTTGCCTTGGGCGTGCCGTCCTTGCTGCACTTGACCTCACCCTTCTTGTCAAGCTCGTACATCTCGTCCGCGTTGCCGTGGTCTGCCGTGATGAGTGCAACACCGCCAAGGCTGTCCAGCACGCGCAGGATGCGTGCCAGCTGCAGGTCGAGTGCCTCCATCGAGCAGCGGGTTGCCAGCATATTTCCGGTATGGCCGACCATGTCGCCGTTGGGGAAGTTGACGCGGTAATAGCGGTGCCGTCCGGCCTGAAGCTCCTCGATCAGCTTATCTGCGATCAGAGCGCACTGCATCCACGGACGCTGCTCAAACGGAACGACGTCGGAGGGAATTTCAATGTAGGTTTCAGATTCCTCATCGAATTTGCCGGAGCGGTTTCCGTTCCAGAAGTAGGTAACGTGACCGTACTTCTGCGTTTCGGAAATAGCAAGCTGAGCCACGCCGGTACCGGCAAGATACTCGCCCATCGTATTGGTGATCTCAGGCGGATTGACCAGGTACGCAGAGGGAATGTGAAGGTCACCGTCATATTCCAGCATACCCGCATACTTGACACGGGGATAGCGGACACGGTCGAACTTGTTGAAATCCGCGTCGTCAAAGGCGCGGGAGATCTCGATTGCACGGTCGCCGCGGAAATTGAAGAAGATCACGGAATCGCCGTCCTCAACGGTACCCACGGGCTTGCCGTCCTTCGCAATAACGAAGGGAGGAAGATCCTGGTCGATCACGCCGCTCTCTGCACGGTAGGTCTCAATGGCCTCCTTCGCGGATGCAAACTGACGTCCAAGGCCGAGCACGTGCGTCTTCCAGCCCTCCTCGACCATCGACCAGTTTGCCTCGTAGCGGTCCATCGTAATGGTCATGCGTCCGCCGCCGGATGCAATGCAGATATCAAAGGAATCGTCGCGCAGATCGGCAATATACGCCTCAAACGGCTCAACGTACTCAAGGGCAGAGGTTTCACCGACGTCACGGCCGTCCAAAAGGACGTGCACGCGAACAGATCTGACGCCGTCTGCCTTCGCACGGGCAATCATCGCCTTGAGGTGATCGATGTGGGAATGCACGTTGCCGTCGGAGAACAGGCCAAGGAAGTGCAGTGTCTTGCAGTCGGAGGTCAAGGCACTCCACGTTGCAGACGCAAACATCTTTCCGGATTCGATGGACTCGGAAACGAGCTTTGCACCCTGGGAAAAGACCTGTCCGGAGCCAAGCGCATTGTGACCGACCTCGGAGTTGCCCATATCGTCGTCGGAGGGCAGACCGACAGCGGTACCGTGCGCACGCAGGGAAACCATCGGATACTTTTCCATGAGCATATCCAGCGTGGGCGTGTAGGCGTGGTGTACTGCGTTCGCTGCATTTGCGGGTGCCAGACCAACGCCGTCCATGACAATCGTCAGAAGGGGACCGCGAATGCCATCAAAGTTTTCAAGTTTTTTCAGAGAAGTCATTTTATTATTTCCTTTCATACAGGTAATCATTCGGATATCCCTAATATTATACGCGCAATTTATGAACAGGGTTTGAAGTTTCGGAAATTTCTGAACATTTTTTCACAGCCGCGTGCTTTTTTCGATTTTTTGCCCGGGCAGCGTCAGCCGTTCCTTTGATGAGATGTAAACTTTTTGCGAAAAAACGCACACATCTGAAATTCCCCCTTGAAAAACATTGTGATTTGCGGTATAATATAGTATCTGTAATTTTTTATCAGTTTTCATTCGTTACGTACAGGAGGAGCTTGCCGTGACCGCAGCCGTACCCGCTTTTTCCCATTATTCCGTCATGCTGCACGAATGCGTGAATGGTCTTGCCATCGATCCGGACGGCACGTACGTTGACTGCACGCTCGGCGGCGGCGGTCATTCGCTGGAGATTGCAAAGCAGCTCTCCCCGCGCGGCCGTCTGATCTGTATCGATCAGGACACTGCCGCCATTGCCGCGGCAAGCGCGCGTCTTGCTCCCGTGGCCGACCGCGTCACGTTCGTGCACGACAATTTTTCCAATATCCGTGCCATTCTTGACCGATGCGGTGTCGATTCCGTCAACGGAGCGCTCATTGACCTTGGCGTTTCCTCGTATCAGCTGGACACGCCGGAGCGCGGCTTTTCCTATAATTACGATGCACCGCTCGATATGCGCATGGATCCCGATGCACCGCGCTCGGCATGGCATATCGTCAACGAAGCCCCCTTTGAGGAGCTCCGCCGCATCATCACGGAATACGGTGAGGAGCGCTTTGCGCATCAGATCGCAAAAAACATCGTCCGCGCAAGAGAAACGGCTCCCATCGAAACGACCTTTGCGCTGGTGGACCTTATCAAGCGTGCCATCCCACCCAAAAACAGGCAGGACGGCGGGCATCCCGCAAAGCGGACCTTTCAGGCCATCCGTATCGCCGTCAACGACGAGCTTTCCATCATCGAGCCGACCGTCCGCTCCCTCATCCGGGTCCTGGCCCCCGGCGGACGGCTGTGCATCATTACCTTCCATTCACTTGAGGACCGCATCGTAAAGCAGACCTTTTTGGCAGAGGCACACGGGTGCACCTGTCCCAAAAGCTTCCCCGTCTGTATCTGCGGAAAAACGCCGAGCATCGACATCCTCACGCGCAAGCCCCTGACCGCAACCGAGCAGGAGCTTGCCGAAAACAACCGATCCCACAGCGCAAAGCTGCGCATCGCCGCACGCCTTTGACGCACCGCACCCAAGAAGCCACACGAAAGGAGGCTGTACAAAGATGAGCCCTAAGAGAAGCTCCAATCAGCCCAACCCCCGCGATTACGATATGTACGCCGCCTTCCGGACAAGGGAGCGCGGTGCGCCGCAGCCCCCGCCCGGGCAAAGCGGCTCTCGCGTCTACGACGTCTACGCAAGACGCGCCGCAGAGGAGCAGAACGCCCGCAGGGAGGCACGCCGCCAAGAGGTGGAGCGTGCCCGCGCAGAGCGAGAGCAGTACGAGCGCCGGAAGGCGGCCGCGCAAAACGCCTACAGACAGCGCGCACAGGCGGCGCCTGAGGATACACACAGATCCGCCGCCCTCACGACACGCGTGCAGAGCAGCGGCGCAAATCCCTACGGCAACCATTCCAGCTACCGGACCTCCGACGGCCGTATTCTCGACGGATTCGACGAACGCGGACGTCCCATTTACCGTGATAGCGGTGCCTCCGCTGTGATCCGCCGCACGGACCTCCCCCCGGAGGCCGTTCAGAATCTCCGCCCCGTAAGGCGCGTGCGCATTGAAACGCTTGCCGATACGGAATCCAAGCCGTTTCCGTTCCTCACCGTCGGTATGGTGCTCCTCTGCACCCTCTCCGTCATGGCGGTTCTGTTTGCCTTCATGCGTCTCAACGAATATACCAACGCCCTCTCCGCAAAAACCTATCAGCTCTCCACTCTCCGCAACGAGGCCAATGCCCTGCAGGCCGAGGTCGTGCGGCGTGAGGACCTGCTCTCTATTGAGCAGATCGCATCGGAGATCCTCGGCATGGTCAAGGTCGACGTCCTGACCAAAAAGTACGTTACCATTGAAAACGAGGATAAGACCGAGATCGTCGCAAAGCCCGAGCAGGAGGGAGAGCAGCGCGTATCGGTCGAAATCGACCTTGATACCGGAAAGCCGATGTCCGAGCAGGACCGCGGAAATGCCTACATCCCCCCCTCCGAAACCGCCGCAGCGCAGAATACAGCCCCCGCCCCCAAGGCAGACGGCAGCACCGCAGACAGCGGAACCTGAAAAGCAACTCATAAAACCCACACGCTTGCGATATAATAGCAACGCACGCCCCCCAACCCGAAAGGAGCCCCTTTATGTTCATCAAACCAAACCCAACCATTCTCCGCCGCGGCATGATCGCATTCGGCGGTGCACTGCTGCTTTGGTCGCTGCTGATATTGCGGCTGTTCTGGCTGCAGATCGTCAGCTATGATGATTATCACCTGAAGGTCATTGAAAATATCACCTCCAAATCCACGATCGCAGCGCCTCGCGGCATTATCTACGACTGCAACATGACGGAGCTTGCGATCAACACCACGGTCCAGCGTATCTTCATTGCTCCCAATGAGCTGAAGGAGCGCGAGTACAAGGACGAGAACGGCAATACCGTCGTCGTTACGATCGAGGAGCAGAAGCGCATCGCCGCAGAGTTCCTGTCGGAAACGCTCGACGTTGACTACGATTCCATTCTGGAAAAGGCCGATAAGTTCTGGCGCGCAGACGAAACCATCAAGAATTTCGTTCCAAAGGAAACGGCGGACCTCATCCGTACGTTTATCAGCGAAAACAAGCTAAACTTTATCCATCTGCAGGATCAGACCAAGCGGTATTATCCGTTCGGCAATCTCGCATCTCACGTCCTTGGCTTCACAGGCACGGACGGCTCCGGTCTTTACGGCCTTGAGCTGCAGTATAACAACTATCTGACCGGCGTTGCCGGAAAAATCATCACCTCCACAAACGCACGCGGCGGCTCGATCCCTACCAAGTATGAAAGCTATATCGAATCCGAATCGGGCTATAACGTCGTGACTACCATCGACTATAAAATCCAGGCCATGCTCGAGCAGCAGGTC
>JAGBZV010000114.1 GCA_017628075.1 Clostridia bacterium | reverse complement strand
TGATAACAAAAAAGGACAGAGAATACATAAAATTCTCTGTCACCTTTTCAAGACTGGATTTTCACTGGATTTATATATCAGTTCTATTGCGCACATCCCCTTGGAATTGCGTCGTTTTCCGCTTTGTATGCGGCGGCCGAATATTTACGGCTTTGTGATCGGATGGGGAAGGGTATCTGGATAGTCACCGTGCTTGTCAAGCTTGCGCAGATAGGAAAAGCAAGCCTCCTCCCCCTTATCTGCAAGCATACAGAGCAGGGATTCGAGCAAGGCTGCGGTTTGCGGATGCATTTCCGTTTGGTCGGGGCCGCTGCGGAAATACTGAAGCGGGTAGGCGTCGGTGTATGCTGCACCTCTATATATCTTGGATGCGGCAACGCGATCGCAGAACATTTCCGTCAGATATCGGAGAGGCATACGGATGGGAACGTTGCAGTGTGCTGCGTGAGAATAATCGCGCCAATACTCGAAATGATGGCGGTTGCGTCCCTTGTGGTGCATCCATGCCTCGGAATATCCCTTTTCCTCACGCTCTGCGGCGTTGGGACTGCGCTTTCCTTGAAAATACTTGGCACCTGTCCAGAATTCCGTGGGTGAATACTTGGACAGATCATGGAGAAGGCTCTGCAGTCCGATGCCTGCGCGAAAGCCGTGCGCAATAACACAGTGACGGTGCCGGGTGATGACACATAGATGTCGGATGGGATGATACATCAGGATCCTCCTTCCCGGTTCTTGGGATCGCGCATTTGGAAGGTATTGCGATGGCGGAGCAGATTCTCCGTGGATTCCTCGACGTAATACTGCTTGGTCGTGTTGACGTCGTTATGCCCGAGTGCCTGTGCAACGAGAAAGATATCGCCGGTTTCGTTGTAGAGCTCCGTTCCGTAGGTCTTGCGGAGCTTATGTGGTGTAATGTGCTCCCTTGTACCGATCAGTGTGGTGTATTTGTGCACCAGGACCTCAACGGTCTGCACCGACATTCGTTTTCGGCGCTCGGAGAGAAACAACGCATCTGTCTCGAGCTCGGATGCAGGCGTGATGGATCTGCGCTTCTCAAGATATGCGGAAAGCGCATCGATAACCTCATCGGAGAGAGCGATCTTTTGGCGGCGGTTGCCCTTGCGGTCGACCTCAAGCGTGCAATTTTCCAAGTCAAGGTCGGAAATGTTGATGCCGACACATTCCGAAACGCGGATGCCCGTTCCGAGCAGAACGGTGATGATCGCAAGGTCGCGTACGCGGTTGCGTGCAAGCGCGGAGCGCTGTCTTTTCGTCAGTGTATTCAGGCAATCCTCCGGAATATGATCGCCTCTGCCTTCGACGGTGTCGAGCAGGGCGGGGATTTCCTGTGGCTGCAGCTTAATGACGCGGGGGGCGTGCTTGCTCTCGTTGCGTGAAATTTTTTCTGCGCGGTCAAGCGGATTTGCAAGGAGATATTCCTTGCGGATCAAATATAAGAAAAATGAGTTCAGACAGGAATATTTGCGATGGACCCCGGCGTAATGGCTGCCGGTGCTCCATAAGTAGGAAACGTAGGCATCCATATCAGCACCGCGCAGGGAGGACAACTGCTCAGCTGAAATATCACTGAGTGCAATATCTTGATACTGCGGGGTGGAACTACGCAGCCACGTAAAGAAATGCCGGAGATCGTACGCATAGGATACGCGCGTTTTGGCCGTGGAGTTGCCCTTTCTGGAGGAGAGATATGCCGTTACGTACGGCGGAAGCTCTGCTGCAAGATCGAATGCCTTTCGGTCGAGGACATCCTCCTGCTGTGCGCGATGAGACTTCGGTTTTGCCATAATCGTTTCCGTCCTTCGTCACGGACGCTCAACCGAGAAGGCTGAGCAGCTTTTCACGCATGGCTGCCTTGCGATCGGCGGTCGCCTTTTCATCGACGGAAGCCGATTTGATGATTCCGTCGGCGTCCACGCAGACACACAGAACGTCTCCGTCATGAGGGACGAATCCCAGCATCTCGGTAGTAACGCGGTAGATGGCTTCCTTTTCGTCCATCATGATAACGATGCCGTCTTCAACACGGTCTACGTACAGCTGGCTGCTGTTTTTTGTAGCCATAGTTATAGCTCCTCTCGTTTTTGAAATATACACAGTCGCGGTGCAGACAGAGCACACGGACATTTAATCAACATATATAATTATACCAAATCCTGCTGCTTCTGTCAATATCCAAAGCGGCAAAATCTGTGCTTTGTGCGTAAAAAGCGGAAATTCCATGGGAATTTCCGCTTTTTTCAGAACAGTTCCAACAGCAAAGACAGGACCGCTTCCTCCGGCACGGGCGCATCTGAGCCGCTTGTGTGCGGGATGGCCTCTCCGATTGCCTGCCGCAGTGCCTGAGGGGATATTCCCTCGGCCTCGGCGGTGCGGTCCAGAATCTCGGAGATACGCGCAAGTGCTGCGATACGGGCGGCATCCTTGCCCTCTCGTTCATAAGTCATTGTCAATCCCTCCCGTCAATAGCATCCCCGTCGTTTGGGATTTCATGCGCGGAACTGCAGATTACCGGGAATCATTCGGAAAGAGATTTGTAATACAGCATGCAGTGGCAGTAGCCCTCAAATTCCGGGTCCGTGATCTGTTCACGGAATTCGCGGCACATACATTTGTTGTCCTCGTCCTGACCAATGCGGCAGGGGCAATAGCCGCCCTTGGCCTTGAGTCCCTCGCGGACGGTACGGACGATCTCCTGATCGGGATTTTCACGGATTTTCATAGCAGACTCCTTTCGGGAATTGGTTGCGCGCAGACTTCCCATGCGCTTCTTCGCTCGAAATGACGGCGCGCCCCTGTCCCGGGCAAAGATGTCAGGAACAGGGGCGGCATAATCATAGACAGATTCAGTAGCTGTCCTGCCGCTGGGGGCAGGGATGATCGCTATTGCTGGAAAAGAGGATTCTTACTCCAGGTTAGCGTAGTTATCCAGCATATCCTTCCACTTCTTGTTGAGGTTGCTGGACTTCGTCTCGTAGTAGGAAGCGAACTCGCCGGGTGTCTTCTTGTCATTAACGAGCATGTCAAAGAAGAAAGTACCGGTGCCGAGCAGCTTATCTGCTGCCATGATGAAGGAGGTGTCGATCGTGTCGTAAATGATGTCGATCATATCAGCATCGCGCTCGTCATCAGCATGCTTGCCCTTGAGCGCAACGTCGTACCATGCGGGAAGAACGGAGCGGTAGCCTTCGATGCAGAGAGATTCCATAACTGCACCGGCGATCTCAAGACGATTGTCGGGTGCAGTAGTCGGAATGACTGCGGACTGACCGTTAACGGTTGCTGCTGCGGACATGTACTTCATACCTTCGTCAAGGACGGGCATCGGGAGAACACCGTGAGGATCGTTCATGTTACGGACCTCATAGCTGGTGAACTCAGCGAGAGTGCCGGGGAAGAATACAGCCTTGCCGCTGACAAAATGCTCAATACCATCCACATCGGGGTTGGTGTAAGCGATTTCGCTGTTGGTCAGGATTTCATGCAGTGTTTCAACCCAACGCAGAGAATCCTCGTTGTACAGGTTCAGAACGGGAAGACCATCTTCGTCACGGTCCAGGTATGTAAGTCCGGTGGACATGGACATATAGTTTGCAGTCTTGATTCCGCGGTTGAACATACCGAAGATATCGCCCTCGTCGGCTTCCGTGTTACCGTTGACGTTGTCGTACGCGTCACGGCAGAGCTCGATGAGTGCATCGTAGGTCCAGGTGCCAGCTTCGACCATGTCGTAGAGATCGTGATAGGATTCAAAATAGTTGTTGTAAAGGGTCTTGTTGAAGATGGTGCAGGATGCGCCCTCCAGCGTAGAGATGGAGAAAGCACCGGTGAGAAGGAATCTCTTATCCGTGGAAATAGAGCTTCCGTCCATGAAGTCCTTGTACCACCAGGGCTGCTCCAGATCGACGTAATCGAGGTCAGAAATGTCGAGGAAGCAGTTCTCAAGAGCGAGCTTGAAGCACTGGGAGGATTCCATGAAAATCAGGTCGTAGGGGCAGTCGCCGGACTGAGTGAGCTTCTTGACCTCAGCGGGGTATGCATACCAGTCGTCGGAGCCCTTTGCGTATTCGATGGTAACACCGAGGCGCTCTTCCGTTGCAAGGTCACGGGATGCGACTGCATCTGCAATGTTGTCACCCTCACGGTTCCAGTCGGGGGTATCACCGATCATTTCGTAGCCGAAGTGGAGAATTTTGATTGTATCGTTATTGAAATTGAGCTCAGGGAGATTGTCCTTGATACCGTCATCGGTACCCGTCTGTGTAGAGGGATTCTTCGATGTGGTTTTTCCGGGATCGGTGGTATCGTTGCCGCAGGAAGCAGCGGTGCCGGCAATGGTGAGAAGCGCCAGCATAGCGGTGAGGATTCTTTTGGTGTTCTTCATTGAGATGTTATCCTTTCCTTATTATGGCATGAATGTATGTATGGTTGAATATGTGGGTAGTATGCCGTGGCTCAACGACGAGTCTAAAATGTATCAATGAATGAGTCCGGCACTATCCATTATAGTATATCATATATGTTTGAAAATTCGGTGGCGTGCGTGTAAATAATATATGAACAAAGCGCGCTATTGACATTTTGGTGCACGTATGCTATAATATTCGAAAAACAGGGAGGTGGCGCTTTGCAGACGATCGATTGGCAGCTTTTCCGAAAACACGGAGGAGCGCTTTTTGTAATTCTTCTTGGATGTGCGATCCAGGCGTTTGGATTGTTTCATATTCATTCGTTTGCGGGCGTGACGGAGGGCGGTGTGCTTGGCGGATGTCTTCTCCTCGCTCATTATACGGGGTACTCTCCGTCAATTTTTGCACTGCTTCTCAACGCGGTGTGTTATTTGCTTGGATATCGGGTGCTTGGCCGAGGCTTTCTCGTTCGATCACTGCTGTCTGCGGCGTGCTTTTCCTTGTTTTATGCGATGTTTGAAGCGATCGGGTATATTCTGCCCGTCTGCTTATACGCCTGCTTTACGGAACACCCCTGGACTGCCTCGCTGATGGGAGCGCTGTTCATCGGTGTGGGCGCGGGACTGTGTGTGCGCTGTCATGCTGCGCCGAGTGGGGATGATGCACTTGCAATGGCAATTTCGCATGCGGCGCACGTCGGGATACAGTGGGTATATCTCGTAAGTGATCTGCTCGTTCTTGGCTTGTCCCTGACCTATCTTTCGTTGGGGCAGATTTTTTGGTCGGTGCTGACGGTCGTGCTTTCCGGACAAATCATCGGATGGATTCAGCACATTCCTATTCCTTCGGCACTACGGCAGAGTGATCTTTCCGTGTGAGAAGGGAGCATCGGCGGCCATACTGCCGTGATAAAAGAATACCGGGCTGCTGCACTTACGTGTCCAGCCCCATAGAAGTTTCCCTTGCCCCTCAGTGAAGGGGCATTTTCATGCGAAAATCGCATGAAAACCGGGAAATTCAGGTCACTTCGTGACCCCGGGCTGCCGCAAGTTTTCAACTTGCAACAACCCCGTGTCATTTATAATGCCCGAGTCAGATTTTAGGGCTGGAGCTGCTGGATCTGCAGATTGGAATATTCCGTCAGCAGGGACGCGCTGTATGCGGTGACGATGATTTCCAGCACGCGGTTAAGCCGCTCGCGCGCTCCGGGGAAGATCTCCGGGTGGTCTGCCGTCATGACGACGATGCGGGCGCGCAGCTCCTCTGTAGTGAACGTATTTTCGCTGCCGGCTGCATCAACGATCCGGCAGACAAAATCGTAAAGCTTGGATTCGGAGATGATGTCGTCCTCCTTGGACTCGATATCACCGTTGATATAATGCAGGAGATAGTCGATCTTTTCCAGCTGCAGAACCTGTCGCATCATGTTGATGAGCAGGATTCGGGCAAGCTGATCTTTTGAATATTTCTTGTTGACGGCGTTTCCTGTCCATCCGCGCTTTACCCAGTTCTGGAGGGTTGAGCCGTCGATGCCGGAAATGTCGCGGATCTGGGCGAGCATGATACCCTGCTGGATATAGAAGATATTGTCAAGAAATGCAAGACCGGTGACGCCCCCCATCGTTTCCTTGTTCATTTGCGTGCCGGGGATCATACGGCTGTCGATTCTGATAGTCATAGAAAAAACCAGTCCTCTGTCTTCGTGAGGATCCTTTCCTTTTGAAATCGCGAAATACGTTGCTGTGCGGATTACAGATACGGTGCCCCACCCGGTGAGCGCGGCTCGGATCCCATTGCACGAAGCAGGGGGATTCCGACGTCGCGTGCGGCACATACCGCATCGTGGACGGCAGAGGCCTCTCCGGAAAATGCGAGAATGACCTCGTTGGAATGGCTGGTGCCGAGGGCGGGTGTCATATAGGAAACGATTTGCACGGGCGCTGCCTTGAGTGCGCGATCTGCAAGCACGAGTCCGATGGCGGCAGGGGAAGCGGCAAGGAAGCCGAATGCTGCGTTTATCGGGGCGCCGAAGGCACGGTTCACGACCTCGCCGGCGCGCGCAGTATAGGCAAACTCCAAATGGCCTGCATCGCTGATATAGACCTCACCCGCGTTCCGCTCGATGCCGGATAGCGTTCGCGCAACCGCCTCACGCGCATCCGATGGTGTATCGGAGGCAAGAACGAGATAACAGCCGTGTCCGCCCCATCCCTTGGTGTCGCGCGGAAGCTCTACGGATACGATGCGCGCTGCGGTTGCCTTAACAGCGTCGTCGCACGCGACGATCTGCCCGGCGGCACCGGTGCGCGAGGATATGAGTCCGAGAGCGGAGCCCATCCCCTTGGGCAGCTTCATCTCTGCACGAAGTGCGGGATCGGGGCCTGCAATAACAAGACCTATGGTGTCAAGCACGGCTGTACCGACAAGCTCGCCGCCCGCAGCGGCGGATGCAGCATACGATATATGGGACAAGGGAACGCCTCCTCTCTGCTCTGTATAGATATATTATATCACAATCAACTGATTTTGTCAACCGGACAAAAGGCTTTTTCTTCCCCTTTGTTGTCGGAAACACATCGTCAGGGTACTGCGGACGTTGTTTTTTTATGTTTTTGGGGGTTCCTTGATATCCATTGGTGTGATGACGGGTACGTTGATGGAGTAGGGGAACTCGTTTGAGATCTGATAGATCCGGTCGGCAAGCGTTTCGGAATCGTATTCTGTGTCATCGAACAGAGTACTGCCTGCCTCGGTCAGCGCGGAAAAGGTACGCATATCCTCCGCCATGACAAGGGCTGCGGCAGAAGGATGAACGAGATCGTACCAAAGTCCGATGTCGCGCACCTCAACTACAGAGAAAAACAAGTAGTATTCGCGCCCTACGGTAAATATAGGGGTGTCTGCATATCGAACGGCATATCCGTTCAGAAAGCCGTATGGAGCGTAAAAGGTAAAGGTATCGCCAGGAGTCCAGAGATACTGATACCCAAGGAGGACTTCTTCGATTTTAACCTCGTACGGGGTGCATAGATACAGGTCAACGCCGCTCTTTCCGAGGCTTGCATCGGAGTATATGCCGTGCGGATCGTATACCGTACAGTCAAGGCGCCGGGTCAGGGTGGCACGGATAATGAGATTTGGCTGTCCGATACGCATCATTTCCTCAAAGGAGGAGTATTCACGCTGTGGTCTCAGCGCAAAAAACGGAGCCTCCACTCGCGGCGGAATCGCGTTGATTCTGACAGCAAATGCTTCCTCCTTGTAACCGGAGGCATTTCCTGCAGTTGTTGAACGACCGAAAAGAAACGCGCAAAGCACCATTGCGGCAAAAAGGGTAAAGTAGGTAAAGAAGCCGAACCAAAACTTGCGAATGGTCATGAAATCCCTCACTTTCTAAGCATTTGTCTGTACGGAAAAGACCGTGATGGCGAGCTGCTGTCCTTCCTGTTTTCCTCACTATAAGGATACCATATTCCGTACAGTTTGTCAACAGAAAATAACCGGAAGGAGAAACGCCCTCGGACATATTCTGCAATCACGGGTGTTGTGCAATGTGCACAAAAACGCGAGGGGACATTGTGCATTTCGTAGAAAATAAAACTCGTTGGCTTGGGGGACTTGACAAACACTATCTTTCTCATGTATAATAAGGAAGTAATTTATTGGATATTGGAGAGACAGTATTATGAAACGCAATACTTTGATTCGCAGCGCCGCATGG
>JAGBZV010000113.1 GCA_017628075.1 Clostridia bacterium | reverse complement strand
TACTGCTTTTCAAACTCATAGCCACCGCCGCGGATATAGTCGACCTCATAGCAGCTGTACATGGTTCCATCGACCTGTGTCTTTGCAAAGTTGGATACGAAGCCGTTCCACGAGTCGCGAAGCGCTTTTGCATCCTTCTTGATTACACCGTACCAAAAAAGTGCCTCTGCCTTCCAGATGGTCCATGCGTGACCTGCACAGATTGCTGGTCCCTCGCCATCACCTTCCCAGATTGTTTCCCACCAGCGGAAGGACGAGCCATACATCCGCGCATCCGGCGTGTAAATCGTCCATGCCCGATGAAGCGCAAGGACCTGCTCTGCAAAATCAACGTATTCCTGTTTATATTTCAGATTTGCACACACATACAGCAGCGCAAGCGCGGTACAGCTGATCGAGCCATCCTCATATTCCACATCAACAAGGTCACTGGTAAAGCCTTCCGTAGGGAACGACCAGCCGCGTTTGAGCAGATACTCCGCCATTGCAAGCGCAGCATCCTCAAAAATATGATATCGCTCATCGTTGCGTTCACGCAAGAGATTGGCCATATCCACGATCGGAATTGCCGGACAGCAAACCGTCGTATAGTCACCGCCATTCGTAATCATACCGTCTATCATATGGTGTTCCACAAGCGTCTTCAGCGATGCAACGGCATATTCAAGGAGCTCCGGATCGTCGTATACGCGGAACGCCTCCATTAAAATGGAAACGCCGAAGAACTGCTCCTGAATTCTGACCGAATCGCAAATATGGTATGCAGGGAACTTCTCGGTTTCATGCGGCACAATAGTTCTTCTATGAACGTATTCACCCTTCGCCATGATGACGTCAAGCTCCTCTCGTACAACCGCATCATACTTTTTATGGTTGTTAAGGCGCATATTCAAAAGCATTGCCCAAAGGAACGCTCCACCCTCACAGAGATTCTGGTCGCAGTGGTACGGCTTCTTGATGGCGTCACAACTGCGGTCAAATACCATTCGCATATCTACGCCATTCCACAGAGTTGTATTCAGGCCGCTCACGCCGTCCTTGATCGGCGTAATGGTATAAAGACCGTACTGATCCATCTGCACCGTATCGGTAACAGGCATCTCACTGACGGATCCATCGGGCGCCTCAATACGAAGCGCATCGGCGTCTCCATAGATCTGAATTTTGCCGATTCCGGAAAATCCGCCGCTGAGCACGTTGGCACAGACAGGATATCCATACGCTGCCTGGATCTTGGCGTATGCTTCCTCAAGGGTATCCGCGCATTCCAGCTGAATCGCAACACGGCGTCTTCCGCTTCCTCCATAAACCTTGTCAAAGGATGCAAGGAACTGAAAAGCGTTAATGTAATGTCCGTAGGCAAACGGCGAATACGTAATCTTCCAGCCATCGCACTCCGTAAGAGCAGAGGCAACCAAGAAACGACCGTTGGGACGAGTCATAATGCAGTACATATATCTGCCATCCGCTGAGGTATAGGGAGAGGTCGGAAGAAGCTGATCCCTGAAATTCGTGCCGAATTTTCCCATGAAATTCAAATCCACGTTTATGCCAAAGCAGGAGATCGCGTCATTGTCAGATTCGCAGTTAATATGCAGTCCATTTTCGGACAGACGATATTCAGCAGTAATCTTATTTTCCACATCACGGCAAACGACGCGGGAATCATCCGTCATCTCGCACTCCGTGTATGCAGCGCGCAGCGCATTATACGGTGTCAAATCGTCATGCGGTTCCTCTCTGATATCGGTATCCTTGCGTGTATAACAAGCCGTGCCGAGGGCACCCTTTTTATCGGCAAGATTGATCTGCGGATCGCGCAGGTCCGTAAAGGATTTGATTATTCCATCTTCCACAGTAATGCTGTATCTGGAATTCTGAAGATTCATTCGTGTTACCTTGCTCTTGTCAGCCAAAAGCTTCCCTTCTGATCTATTTCATCAAAAATCGTGCGTTTTATCCGCATCTACACATCGGATTACCAATATTATAGCATTGTTTGTCTGAAAATGCAATAGATTTTGAAATTATTGAATGATTCGGATTGATGCGTTCAAAATTAATAGCAGAAAAGATCCATTGATATGTATCATATATGCACTTTAGTCTATAGGAAATTGCAACGATTTATGCTGTACAACAAAAAATCCCACACAAATGTGTGGGATCAAATAAATGAGATGCTCATTGAAAACCGAATAAGGAAAAAGGAAAGAACGAAATGAAACTCAAGTAAAACTTGAAATCTGGTAGTTCAAGCCCTCGACCTATTAGTATCACTCAGCTGCACGCATTACTGCGCTTCCACCTGTGACCTATCAACCTTGTAGTCTGCAAGGGGTCTTACTAGCTTGTGCTATGGGATATCTCATCTTGAGGTGCGTTTCACGCTTAGATGCCTTCAGCGTTTCTCACATCCGTACACAGCTACCCAGCTATGCTCCTGGCGGAACAACTGGTGCACCGGAGGTACGTCCATCCCGGTCCTCTCGTACTAAGGACAGCTACTCTCATAATTCCTGCGCCCACGACAGTTAGGGAGCGAACTGTCTCGGGACGTTCTGAACCCAGCTCGCGTACCGCTTTAATTGGCGTACAGCCTAACCATTGGGACC
>JAGBZV010000001.1 GCA_017628075.1 Clostridia bacterium | reverse complement strand
GGGCGCCGACGTGTGTATGCGCACCTCGCATTTCGTTTTCTACCGCTGAAGCATCCGCAGGTGAGCACAGAATGCGTGCATTTCAGCCCATCAGCCGTGCATTTCACCGACTAAAACGGGCATCTTACGGAAAACCCCTTGCTTTTTTCTGAAAAATGGTGTATCATATAGGTACAGAAAGCAACGGCGCAGCCGTGAGGGGAGGGTATCCGATACCGTGAAGATCAAACTGGAAACCGTGTCGGATATCGGCGAAACGGAGGTTGTCATCCGATGCCGCGAGCTTGACGAGGAAACGGAGCGGCTCCTCTCAACCATCCGTCTGTTTGCAAATACCGTCATCGGAAAAAAAGACAGCAAGACCTTCATTCTGAAGCCGGAGGACATCTGTTATTTCGATACACAGGGCAACGGCGTTCTGCTCATTACGGAGGATGCAATATACGAAACCCCTCTGAAAATGTATGAGATCGAAGAAAAGTTCCGAAACGCAGGCTTTTTGCGGGTGAGTCGGTATTCCGTCATCAACCTGCGCAAGGTCAGCTATCTGGAGCCGCTGTTCAACGGCCGTATGGTTGCGGTCATGAAAAACGGCGACAAGGTTGTTATCACACGCCTGTATATTCAGGCATTGAAAACAACGCTCGGTATGTGAAAGCCCCCTGGGAGCACAGCCGATTTTCGATCCGACGAGGAGGAGGTCCGACAAAATCTGCCATGAACGAAAACAATCTGCTATACCGTATATTTCTCAACGCCTGCGTGTCTGTCACCATCGGATTGATCGTGGTGCTTTTGGAGTACACCGCGCTTGGGGAAAGCACCATTCAGGCAAATATCCTGTGGTATATCCTTGCATCCGGCACGGTCGTCGGTCTTGTCTACGAGGGACTCTTTTCCGAGCTCCTTCCGCTGTCCGGAAATCACCTGCGGCGTCACGTGCTTTGGCGTAACCGCTTCATCTGTGCGCTGGTCAATGCAGTCATCGTCGCCGTGCTCGGAAAGGTGATGCTCGGCACCGGCTCCTCACTGATCTTTCTTCTGCTTCTGTCCGTTCTGCTCTGCCTTGCCGCGATCATCGTCATCGGCATCGCATCCGATATCCGCTACCGGCACGCGGTCAGCGAAATGAACCGCAGATTGAAGCAGCTCAACAGCCTGACCGGGGATAACGATGTAACGGGTGAGGAATAATCGCCCTGCACATCCCCCTTTTCCATAAAAATCTTTTTCATTATTTCTTCCTTCATTCTTTTTGGTAAGCACCGACGGGAACCGTATGAACAGCGGTTTCCGTCGATGCTTTTTGGGCACTCAAACGAAGCCGCTTGCGCCCGGAACGTACCTTCCACGACAGACGTTTCCCAAAAGAGTGCTTTTCTTTGGAATTGAATTGACAAATATGGAAAAATGGTGTATAATAAATAAGTGGCAGCACGTTCTCTGCCCCATAAATTTCAACACAAAAGAGGTGAACCGAATGGACAGTGGCAGTTTGAGTACCCCGTGCGGGCCGTTATTACCGTGTACTTCACCAATTGACGCTGTTCAAACGGTATTCATCTGACCGATTCCGGATATTCATACCGGAATTGGGCTCGTTCCGGTATATAATCGCACGCACGTGGGTTACCTACGGCTATCACCATGACAGTATTCCCGAAATTCACAGGCATACCTGTCTTATGCACACGAAAGGAGCCCAAACGCAATGAACGAAGAACTCGATGCGATCTTTGAGGAGATCAAAACGCTGCTTGCAGATCGCAATTACGCACAGCTATACTCTCGAATCCGCATCCTCAAGCCCGCAGACCTTGCTCTGCTGTTTGAGGATATCCCCATGGAGGACGTCATTCTGACCTTCCGCCTGCTGCCAAAGGATACGGCGGCAGATACCTTCGTCGAGCTTGAGCCTGACAGGCAGATGCACCTCATCACCGCATTTTCCGATGCAGAGCTGAAGGCGGTGCTTGACGAGCTGTACCTGGACGATACCGTGGACATCATCGAGGAGATGCCGGCCAACGTCGTCCGCAGAATCATCCGCTATTCCAGCCCGGAAATGCGGCAAAGCATCAACACCATCCTCAATTATCCCGCCGATTCCGCAGGCAGCATCATGACCATCGAATTCGTCGACCTGCGCGCGGACATGACGGTGGATGAAGCGTTTGAGCACATCCGTACCACCGGTTGGGATAAGGAAACGATCTACACCTGCTACGTCACCAACAGCGACCGCCGTCTGGAGGGCGTCGTTACCGTACAGCAAATGCTCTTGTGCGACAGAAGCAAAACCATCGGCGAGATCATGGACTGCAACGTTATCTCCTGCAAAACGGGAGACGATAAGGTTGAGGTCGCACAGACGCTCAAAAAATACAATTTCTTGGCACTTCCCGTTGTCGATAACGAAAACCGCCTGGTCGGTATCGTCACCATCGACGACGCCATTGACGTCCTGACGGATGAAGCAACCGAAGACATGGAAATCATGGCGGCAATCACGCCGATTGAAAAAACGTATCTGCGCACCGGTATTTTTGAAACGTGGAAGCAGCGCTTTCCCTGGCTTCTTCTTCTGATGCTATCCTCTACCTTTACGCAAAAGATCATTTCCTCAGCCGAGGATGCGCTGTCCGCGTGTGTCGTGCTCACAGCGTTTATCCCCATGCTGATGGGTACGGGAGGAAACGCAGGCGGACAGGTTTCCGTTACCGTCATCCGCGGCCTTTCGCTGGATGAGATCGGCTTCTCCGATTGGCTCCGCGTGCTGTGGAAGGAAGTGCGCGTTTCCCTGCTTTGCGGCAGTACGCTTGCAGCAGCAAACTTTGCCAAGCTGATGCTGTTCGATCGCGTTACCCTGGAAGTCGCCGCCGTCGTTTCCATCACGCTGCTCGTCGTTGTCACGATCGCAAAGGTCGTTGGATGTCTGCTTCCCATCGCGGCAAAGCGCATCCGCCTGGATCCTGCAGTCATGGCAAGTCCGTTTATTACCACGATCGTAGACGCACTCGCACTCCTGACCTATTTCCGTATCGCAACGGTGTTTTTAGGTCTGTAAAAAGCACTTTCCGATTCCATCCTCATTCCATCGGGCTGCCGCAGGTCATACTCCTGCAGCAGCCCTTTTTCAGAAACGCGGCGCATTTTACGAAAAAACAAAAATATTATAAATTTTCAAAAAACATATTGACAAATTACGTGATTTGTGGTATACTAATATAGTAGTTAATATAACAATGTGGCGGAATAGCTCAGCTGGCTAGAGCAATCGGTTCATACCCGAAAGGTCGTGGGTTCAAGTCCAACTTCCGCTACCAAAGGCCCGGTGGTCAAGCGGCTAAGACACCGCCCTTTCACGGCGGTAACACGGGTTCGATTCCCGT
>JAGBZV010000112.1 GCA_017628075.1 Clostridia bacterium | reverse complement strand
TGCCGGAGAAGATCATGCGGGAAACCCAGTAGGTGATGATATCGTATCCGGTTACGAGTGTGGAGGTCGGATAGAAGCGACGGAGATCCTCGGTGCTCTCGGGCCATCCGAGTGTGGAGTAGGGCCAGAGCTCGGAGGAGAACCATGTATCCAGCGTGTCGGGATCCTGACGCATCTCGCGTCCGCACTTGGGGCAGGTAGCGGACGCTTCCATGGTTACAACCAGTTCGCCGCAATCATCGCAATAGAAAGCGGGAATACTGTGTCCCCACCAAAGCTGACGGGAGATACACCAGTCACGGATGTTTTCCATCCAATGGAAATAGTTTTTGTCAAAGCGCTCGGGCACGAAGCGGATTTCGCCGGAGCGGACGACGTCGATGGCGGGCTTTGCGAGCGGCTCCATGGAAACGAACCACTGCTTGGAAACCATCGGCTCGATGGTGGTGTGGCAGCGGTAGCAGGTGCCGACCTCGTGGGAAAGAGGCTCGATCTTCTTGAGCAGGCCAAGCTCCTCAAGATCCGCAACGATGGCGCGGCGCGCTTCCTTGGTGGTCATGCCTGCGTACTTGCCGCAGTCCAGAACGTGCGGCTCACCGACGGATGCCTTTCCGGAGGCGAACAGTGCATCGCACTCTGCCTTTTCTTCTGCGCCGGTCATGTGGCCGTCGTAGGTGAAGACGCGCACGAGGGGGAGATTGTGGCGCTGGCCGACCTCAAAGTCGTTGGGGTCGTGCGCGGGTGTGATCTTGACGACACCGGTACCCTTCGTCATATCGGCGTGCTCGTCGCAGACGATCGGGATCTCACGGCCGACGAGCGGGAGAATGACGTGACAGCCGTGCAGGTGCGCGTAGCGCGGGTCCTCCGCGTTGATGGCAACGGCGGTATCGCCGAGCATCGTTTCAGGACGGGTGGTTGCAAGCTCCAGCATTTCGCCCGTTTCCTTGACCGGGTACAGAAGATGCCAGAAGCTGCCGTTCTGCTCCTCATATTCGACCTCCGCGTCGGAGATGGAGGTGGAGCAGCACGGACACCAGTTGATCATGCGGTTTCCGCGGTAGATGAGCCCCTGCTCATACAGGCGCACGAAGACCTCCTTGACGGCCTTGGAGCATCCCTCATCCATCGTGAATCGCTCGCGCGTCCAGTCGCAGGAGGAGCCCAGGCGCTTGAGCTGGGAGATGATTCTTCCGCCGTACTGTGCCTTCCAGTCCCATGCGCGTGTAAGGAAGCCCTCGCGGCCGATGTCCTCCTTGGAGATGCCCTCCTTGCGCATGGCCTCGACGATCTTGACCTCCGTTGCGATGGAGGCGTGGTCGGTGCCGGGCACCCACAGCGTGCAGAAGCCCTGCATCCGCTTGTGGCGGATGAGAATGTCCTGCAGCGTGTTATCGAGTGCGTGGCCCATGTGCAGCTGACCGGTAATATTGGGAGGCGGAATTACGATGGTATACGCGGGTGCATCGCCCTTGGTATCGGGCGTGAAATAGCCGTTTTCGCTCCACTCACGATAGAGTCTGCCCTCAAGCTCGGCAGGAGCGTACGTTTTTGCAAGTTCTTGCTTCATGGATCGATCCTTTCTCGCACATGTTTGGTGCGGTGCAATCTTGATGCACGTGTCGCATCATTGCAGAATGTATTTTATACGGAGAACGCTTACGCCTCTTCCCAGTTATGGAAGAACGCGGTGATGTCGTCGTCATCCTCGAGGGCGTCGATGAGCTTGTTCATATTGGTGACGGCCTCCTCGTCGGTGACGGTGACGTAGGAGGAGGGAATCTTGTCCGCCTCGGCGGAGAGATAGGTGTAGCCCTTATCGGAGAGTGCCTTTGCGACGGCAGCAACGTCATCGACCTCGGTGTAGATCTCAAAGGCCTCATCCTCGGCTGCAAAGTCGGAGGCACCTGCCTCAAGTGCATCCTCCATGAGCTGATCCTCGTCAACGTCCTCGCGCTCGATGATAATCAGGCCCTTGTCCTCAAACAGGAAGGACACGCAGCCGACGGTACCGAGGTTTCCGCCGAACTTATCAAAGTAGTGGCGGACGTTGCCGGCGGTTCTGTTTCTGGAGTCGGTCGTTGCCTGTACGATGAACGCGATGCCTGCGGGACCGTAGCCCTCGTAGGTGATCTCCTCGTAGTCAGCAGCATCTGCAGAGGACGCCTTCTTGATGATGCGGTCGATGTTGTCGTTGGGGACGTTGAGCGTCTTTGCCTTTGCAATCAGCGCGGCGAGCTTGGAGTTGGATACGGGATCGGGGCCGCCCTCCTTGACGGCAACGGCCATTTCCTTACCGACCTTGGTAAATACCTTCGCGCGCTGCGCGTCGGTCTTTTCTTTTTTATGCTTGATATTGTTCCATTTGGAATGTCCGGACATGATGGATTCTCCTTTATTCAATCTTGGGGTTTGTTTTCCGGTGCAGACCGGGGTGTTATCAGATCTTTTCGTTTTTGCCGATGCAGATCAGATCAAATGCCGTGCCGAGCACGTACTTGACGGCGAGCGTCAGCTTGACGCGGAAGGTGCGCAGGGCCTCGTCCTCACAGGAAAGAATCTGTACGTCGTGGTAGAAGCGGTTGAAATCTGCACATACGTCGAGGATGTAGCGCGTGATGACGGAGGGCTCGTATTCGTGGAGCGCCTGGGCGACCTTGTCGGGGAACAGCGCCAGCGTTTTGACGAGCGCATTTTCCTCCTCGGTCAGATCGCAGCCGCTGAGGGATACGGGTGCGTGCAGATCGCACATACCGGCGCCCTCTGCCTTTGCGGTGATGGAGCAGGCGCGTGCGTAGGTGTATTGCGCGTAGGGGCCCGTGTTGCCCTCAAAGGAGAGCGCATCCTCCATGAGGAAGTTGATATCGCGGATACGGCCGGAGGACAGATAGTAGAAGATGATGGCGCTGACGCCGACGGATTCTGCGATGGCCTCCTTGCCCTCAAGATTGGGGTTCTTTTCTTCCATGATTGCCGCAACCTTTTCGATGGCCTGGTTGAACAGGTCGCGCAGAAGCACCACGTTTCCGGAGCGTGTGGACAGCTTGCCGCCGTCAATGGAAACGGTGCCGTAGGGAACGTGGATCAGCTGATCCTTTGCCCATGTATAGCCCATGATCTCCAGAACCTTGAACCACTGTGCAAAGTGCAGGCTCTGACCGGAGGAGGTTACGTAGATACACTTATCGAAGCTGTAATGCTTCTTTCTGTACAGCGCTGCCGCGATGTCACGCGCGGGATACAGCGTGGAGCCGTCGCGCTTGAGGATCAGGCAGGGGGGCATATTGTATTCCGAGAGGTCAACGATGGACGCACCGTCGTCGATGACCATGATGTTGGAAGCTTTCAGTTCATCAACGACTGCGGGCATCTTGTCGGTGTAGAAGCTCTCACCTGCATAGGAGTCAAAGGTGATGCCCAGCTGACGGTAGGTCTTTTCGTATTCGCGCAGGGAAATGTCGATGATCCATTTCCACAGCTCCATGTATTCCGGCTCGCCATGCTCCATTGCGGTGAAGACGGCACGTGCCTCGTCGTTGAGAGAGGGATCCTTTTCCGCTTCCTCGTGGAACTTGACGTAGAGATCAACCAGCGCGTCACATTCACGGGCCTCGACCTCTGCACGGTCGCCCCATCTCTTATAAGCGACGATCATTTTGCCGAACTGGGTGCCCCAGTCACCGAGGTGGTTGATGCCGACGCAGTCGTAGCCGCAGAAGGCGTGCAGACGCTTTAAGCTGTGGCCGATGACCGTGGTGCCGAGGTGACCGATATGGAACGGCTTTGCTACGTTGGGGGAGGAATAGTCGAGAACGACGGTCTTTCCAACGCCCTCATCGGATGCACCGAAGCGCTCCTTCTTTGCAAGGATGGCGTTGACGGTGGATTCGGCCATGCCGGCCTTGTCGGTAAACATGTTCAGATAGCCTCCCGCAACATCGACGCGGGAAATGCCGGGAGCAGCAAGGCCGTCTGCCAGAGCTGCCGCGATCTTCGGCGGTGCCTGACGCAGGGTTTTTGCCAGCTTGAAGCAGGGGAACGCAAGGTCACCCATCTTCGGGTCCGGCGGGTATTCAAACATACCCATGATATCGGAAGCAGACAGGTCTGCGCTGTCAGTGAGCGCATTGATCTTTTCAAGGATCGCTGTCGCCGCCGCTTGTTTTAACTGATTCATAGGACGCAAGGTCTCCTTTGTATTTTTTGATAGATAAAATTACAGATACTTACAATATATTATACTATAAAATGTGCGGAATAGCAAGGTGTTTTTCGGAATTTTTTTGATTTT
>JAGBZV010000111.1 GCA_017628075.1 Clostridia bacterium | reverse complement strand
TGACCTTACAGCCGTTTGCCTCGATCATAGCGGATGCCTCATCGCGCGTCATTGTGGGAAGGGTTCCCGTCAGGACAAACGTTTTTCCGGCAAGCGCATTTCCCGCAACGGTCATTTCGTACGTCGTGCTGACACCCACCGCACGCAATCTATCAATCTGCAGACGTGCCTCCGGATTCGCAAAATATGCAAGAATGCTGTCGGCTGTGATTCCGCCGATATCATCGACCGTACACAGCGTTTCACGATCTGCTTCGAGGAGTGCCATAACGTCACCAAACCGCTTTGCAAGCGTCTGTGCGGCCTTTTGTCCGATGCCCGGAATCCCGAGCGCGTAAATCAGTCTGTCTGCTCCCGCGTCCTTGGATGCGGCAATGGCACGAATCAGATTTTCCGCAGACTTCTTTCCCATGCGATCAAGTGCCGCAACGGAATTTTCATCAAGCGAATACAGATCTGCAGGGGAATGGACCAGATCTGCCTCTCTGAGCTGCCGCAGCACCTGAATTCCAAGTCCGTCAATATTCATGGCATCGCGCGAAACAAAGTGCGCAAGTGCGCGCAGAAGCTGTGCCGGGCATGCAGGATTGGTACAGCGCGTTGCCGCTTCCGCTGCATCTCTGTACACCTTACCTCCGCACGACGGGCAGGCCTCCGGCATGAAATATTCCGTTTCAGAGCCCGTGCGGTCTTCTTTTTTGACACGGAGCACCTCGGGAATAATGTCGCCGGCCTTTTGAACGTACACGGTATCTCCGATACGTATATCCCGTTCACGGATAAAATCAATATTGTGCAGCGTTGCGCGCGAAACCGTCGTTCCGGCAAGTCTGACCGGTGCAAGCACAGCGTTGGGCGTCAGCACGCCCGTGCGGCCGACCTGCACCACGATATCCAAAAGCTTTGTTTCTTTGATTTCGGGAGGAAATTTATATGCAACGGCCCATCGCGGCGTGGATGCGGTTTCACCGAGCTGCTCGCGCAGGGAAATGTCATCAATTTTAATAACAACACCGTCAATATCATAGGGCAGGGAGGATCGCTTTTCTCCGATCTGTTCGATGTACGATACGATCTCCTCCGCGCCGGTCAGCCGTGCACGCTCAGAAATAACGGGGAATCCGCAGCCGCTGAGCAGATCCAGGCTTTCCGTGTGAGAGGTCAAGGAAACGCCCTCGCACGATTGGACGTTGAACACAAAGATCGAAAGGCCGCGCTCCGCCGTAACGGAAGAATCAAGCTGGCGCAAGGAGCCTGCAGCCGCATTGCGGGGATTGGCAAACAGGGGCTCCTCATTTTCCTCACGCAACCGATTGAGTGCATCAAAGGCGTGATGCGGCATATAGACCTCACCGCGCACAGTCAGCGCAGGAATGTCCTGTCTGCTGAGGATCTTCGGAATATCGGCAATCGTCAGAAGATTGGCCGTGACGTTTTCTCCTACGTCACCGTCACCGCGCGTTGCACCGCGAATGAATCTTCCGTTGCGGTACTCCAAGGAAACGGAGAGGCCATCTATTTTACATTCCACAGAATACGCAGGTGATACACCGAGTGCCTGCTCCGTACGGTCAAGAAAGGCTCGAAGCTCATCAAAGGAAAATACATCCGTCAGGCTTCCCATACGCACTGCGTGTGTGACCTTTTCAAACTTTTCAGAGGCACGGCCGCCTACGCGTTTGGTCGGACTGTCAGGACTGTCAAGGTCAGGGCGTTCATTTTCCAGCGCGATCAGCTCGTAAAAAAGACGATCATATTCGGCATCGGAAAGCTCCGGGGAATCTTCTTCGTAATACTTTTTCTGGTGGTAGGAAATCTGCTCACGCAGTACGCGCACCCGTTCCTTGATCTCATCTGTCAGCGGCATCGTGTCTTCCTTTCATCCGGGAAAGCCCCGGCACGGTATGATACAGAATAAGTATACCACACTTTCCTGTTTTTCACAAGATATTTTTGAAAAAAAGAGCTGCCATACACGAAAAATCGTATATGGCAGCGCAAATTATCTTCATTCAGACGCAGATTCTCATTCACAGACGATTTCAAGGAGAGCGTGCATTTTCAGAACCGCAACGTCGATTCTGACACCCTCCGCCGTTTGCTCGAAGGGAAGCGGCGTGCCATCCGGTCTGGAGATGACCGCCTTCGGCGTAATGCCCCGTACCGTAACGGACAGATTGTGCAGATCGATAAGATCCTCTATTACCTCTGTGTTAATGCCGCGGACACAGGTATGTGCAAACAGCAGGTGCAGCTGGTACTTGCTGCCGTCCGCATCGCGTGTCAGCGTAACAACGCCCCGGTCGGGAAGTCCCTTGACACTGATGGTTTTCACCGTGCCGATCAACCGCTCGACCGCATACAAAAACAGCTCCTTCAGACACAGGCTGCCCTTGATGGCGTAATCCTCGAAAATGTTCCAGCAGATATATGCCGTGTTTTCCGTGAACACAGCGGCAGGCTTGCGTGAATCCGGCACGTCGGGCGTGTGCTGATGAGAAGAGAAGTGCTCCGGCGTACGGTTGAAATACGGCTCAGCAAGGTATGCAAAAATATCCGTACCGTCCGTGGGGGCAACGTTCTGCGCCGCCGTATACATCACATACGAGGTCTGACCGTTGATCATTTCCGTCCCGTCAGCGGGGACCATATACGTTGGGCAATACGCATTTTTGCCGTTGTACGTCACACCGAGATCGATGGCAAATTCCGCACCGGACGCATCAAGTCCGGACTTGCCCGTGGCAAGGATCTTACCGCCTGCGGCCAAATACTGCTTCAAGCGTGCCGCAAGCGCCTCGTCCACCGTAATTGCATCGGGCAGGACAAGCAGCTTATAGCCGTCGAAGGGTGTTTCCAGATCGATCAGATCAAAGAGATACTTACCCTCCAAAAGCATCCGACATACACCGATGTCGGGCTTTGTTTCACGTGTGCCGTGAAGAACGGCCTCGGCAGAAAGTACAGCAACGTCGGATACTGCAATCTTGTCACGGCAGTATATCTCCTTCTCCTCGACCTCCGCGTACGCCTTACCAATAAGGTCGTAGGTGGAAAGGTTCATTTCACCCGACGGGTGAAGCTGGTCGCCGATGGAGCATTTTGCGCCAAGCGCAATGGAAAGTGCCGTTTCGTACCGAAGTGCGTTGGGGTGCTTAAAGCCACCGAATTCGCCCCAAGTCGTATGGAACTTACCGGTCATGCCAAGGTATTCCTTGCCAAGATTACGAACGTATGCGGCACTCATGGGGAAATGGTCGTATCCCCATCCGCCGGTAGGCAGGGACTCCAGCTCCAGATGGGTATCAAAGCTTGCGATATCACGGCGGCCGCGGGTAATGTTTCCTGCGTTATGGAAAATATAGGTATCCGGATTGTATTTGCGCACAGCGCGCTCACAGCGGCGCGCATACTCTGCGTAAACGTCACGGGCTTGCTGTCTGACATCCTCCGGTTTGTGCGGATCAAGTCCCTTCTTGCGCATGGATTGGATGCAGTACTGGCAATAGCAATCGCGTTCAGAAGAAATATCAAGGAAAATGCCGATGGGATTATAGCGCTCCATGACCTCCTCAATCTGCGCCTCAAGCTGATCCATGTACGGTGTATTATAGCAAAACAGCTTGTAATATGCCGCACCGAGGAAATCTACTCCCGCATTCGGGGTGCCCTTGCACAGCCATTCCGGATGGAGATTCGCTTCTTTTTCATCCAGACCGGCGGAAATATAAACAGGTGCGTTGACGCCAAGCTCCTTACAGACGGCAAGCTGCTCACCAAGCAGATCAAACTTCAGTCCGGGATGCATCGTGTTAACCTTTGTCGGATGGTAGGAGTAGCCGTGGTGGCATTTGGAGAAAAGCGTGATTGAGTCAACGTGTCCGCGCTTCAGTGCCTGGGCAAACTGCTCACGCGAAAAGCGCTCTCCGACGGAGGGGATCGCGGGGGAAGTGTGGAAATCGAGATGGACCTGACGATAGCGAAGATTTTTTGCGTTCATCTTGGAAGTTCCTTTCTGATTATGTAACTGCGATCGCATAAGGTCGGGAATGCCAACGCGCAGATGCGATCAACCATCAAAAATATCATACCAACAATATAATAACAGGGTATGAATATTCTTTGTCAAATATATGAATTCGGTTGTGTTTGTCTGCTTTTCAAAACCGCATCAATCTCACATTTTGTGTTGATTTGTACGACTCTCTTGACAAAATGCGTAATTATCGGTATAATGATATCGTCGCCTCGTCAGAGTGTCGAGTTTTATTGTATAAAATAATTATTATTGGTGTTCAAGGCCGCCGGACGATCAAAATACACCGTGTGCACAGAGAACAGGCGGGGCATTGAAGCCGTTGTCAGGCAGCCGCCGATTCCAAAACCGCGAGAAAGGATGCTTTCGCACAACGAAAGCCATGCGCTTTGCTTATGAATTCCGAAACAGTAAACAAGCTGCCCGCCGCATTTCTTGAACGGATGCGCGCACTTCTGCCAAACGATTTTGATGCATTTCTTGCCTCCTATCATCAGGAGCCGCAGCGCGGACTGCGTATCAATCCGCTGAAATGCACCGAGCGTACCGTGTCACAGCTTTCAGAATTTCCGCTGCGACCGACGGGCTTTGAGCCACTCGGATATTATCTGGACCGTACAGAGGTTGGCACGGGCAATCATCCTCTGCATCATGCAGGTGCGTTTTATCTTCAGGAGCCCGCCGCAATGATTCCGGCAGCCTCCGCATACATTGCCGAGGGCGATTACGTGCTGGACGTGTGCGCTGCCCCCGGAGGAAAATCCACACAGCTTGCCGCACGCATCGGATGCACGGGAATGCTCGTCGCAAACGAGTTTGTGCCTGCGCGCGCCAAAATCCTGCTGTCCAATATCGAACGCCTGGGTATTCAAAACGCCATCGTTACAAATACGGATGCCGCACATCTTGCAGAATGGTATCCGGAATGCTTTGACTGCGTGCTCGTCGACGCGCCGTGCTCCGGGGAAGGAATGTTCCGCAAGAACCCCGATGCCATCGCAGAATGGTCGAAGGAAACAGTTGCCATGTGCGCAGCCCGCTCCTATGACATTCTTTCTGCGGCAGAGTGCTGTCTGCGCCCGGGCGGAACGCTCATTTATTCCACCTGTACCTTTGCAGCCGAGGAAAACGAGCTGCTCATCGCGCACTTTCTCTCCACGCATCCCGACTACACGATCGAGCCGCTTCCCGCATCCGTGCAGGCGATAACCACGCCCGGTATCGCACTCACAGAATGCCGTGAGGATCTTACACGCACGGCACGCTGTTATCCGCACATAACGGGCGGAGAAGGACAGTATGTTTGCGTCATGCGAAGGGCAGGCGACACGGAACGCAGAGCAATCCCGGTGGGGAAGGACAGCGAGCGCCTGACCAGGGATGAGCAGCGTGCGATCGACGCTCTGTTTGGCGAGCTCTTTGACAAGGACCTCTGGCCGACTGTGATCAAATACCGCGGTCTGCTTTACGCGATTCCGGCGCACCTCCAGGTATCGGGCTCCTGCTTTTCTCTTGGAGCACGCATCGGGGAATTCAAGGGAAGCCGGATTGCGCCGCATCATCATCTGTTTTCAGCGTGGGGAAGTACCATGCGGCGTACATGGTGCTTTGCTCACGACGATCCCCGTGTTTTGCGTTATCTGCACGGAGAAACCATACAAATAACCGACGCGGACACCGTCGGTGAAGCAGGTGACGGCTTCGGCTGTGTCACCGTGGACGGGTGTCCGCTCGGCGGTGCAAAAAGAGTCGGAGATGTGCTCAAGAATCACTATCCAAAAGGGCTTCGGATTCAGGGCGTCTGATATTACACGCTGTTTATAAATATATTATAAATATTGTTTCGGACGATTTATCCAAGAGCAACGTCGAGAATCATCATCACGAGGAATCCGACCGTAACGCTGAGCGTTCCCACAAAGGAATGACCGTCCGCAGTATCCCTGCCACCCGCAGCCTGCGGAATCAGCTCTTTGACCACCACGTACAGCATCGCCCCCGCGGCAAACGACAGCAGCCACGGCATCACGCAGGATAACTCTCCAAGCAGAAAAATGGCCAACAGGCCCACGACGGGCTCTACCGCACCGGACAAGCACCCCCGCCAGAATGCACGCCGTGCCGACATTCCTTCCTTACATAAGGGCAGAGACACCGCAGCCCCCTCCGGGAAATTCTGGATGCCAATGCCAAGAGAAAGCCCGATTGCCGCCGCAAGCGGGCCGCCTGCCGAAAGCAACGACATCGGCGCAAGAGCCCCCTCCATACACAAATACTCCGCAGCGTATGCCTTTGCGGCAAGTGCAAAGGACAGCCCAACCGCCATGCCTTCCGGGACGTTGTGAAGCGTGATTGCCAATTGCAGAAGATACGAGCCGCGCGAGCGCAGCGGTATCTGCACGCCGCCGCGTAGTGCTTCCTGCTGCGCACGGCGGTTTGCGCGAAGTACAGCGGCATCCGCACCGAGCAAAAACAAAACGCCGCCCCCAAGGCCAAGGGCTGCCGGAATCCAGCCCGGAATACCCGCAGCCTCGGCGCTCTCAATGGCAGGTGTCAAAAGACTCCATATAGAGGCAGCCAACATCACGCCTGCAGCAAATCCCGGAAAGATCTGCGCATAGACCGGATGAATCTTGCCGCGGCACAGAAAGACCGATGCAGATCCCAAAACCGTCATCAAAAACGGAAACAGGCATCCGGCCACGGCAACCATCAAAAACTGTATCATGATATAGCCAAAGCCTTCATACAAGAAGGTTCCTTTCGGTGAAAATCAAGAATCAAGACTGTGCCGCATATACAGAGCGCCGCTCACTCCGACAAAGTCTTTCATATCCGGTATATGCAGCCGCGCTTCCATCTGCTAATTTTTTCCTTTCACCTCTTTGTTATTTGTTTAAATCTGAATTTATTATAATCTTCAATGAAACAGGGATAAAATTACGGAAGCCTCCGTACATAAAACAAAGGCTTCCGTTTTGGGTTTGTATGCCGTTACAGATATCCCCTGATGTCCTTGGCGAGCGTTTCTTCGCAAGCAATCAGCCGCTTTGCAATGTCCTTGGATACCTCGTCCGCCGCTGCGTACTTGTTCAGATAGCGCGACAGCGATTTGACTCCCATGTTGCAGCCGTCGGTCATTAATTCCGCGATCGTATGATCAGATTCGTTCATAATCAGCTTCATGTTGGTTTTCATGGTAGACATTCCCTGCGCAATCGGGTTGGGATCCTTGCCGTCGTCGTGGAATCGATCGAGCTGTGCCTCGATCTCATCTCCGAGCTTTGCGTGCTCTAAACGGCAATCGGAAAGAAGTGTACGAAGCTTCTGCGATCCCGTGTAATCCATCACCTCATCAATGGATTCCATACCCATTTTGATGCCCGCGTCGCATTCACGAAGCAGGCGTATCGTATCCTGTTCAATCATGTTTGGTAACTCTCCTTACTGTACAAGCATTCCGGCCGAATGATTCTGACCGTATGCTGATAAGAATTCCCGCACACTTGCCGTATTATTCATACGCCTGTTATTTGCATCTGCACTGCATTTTGCGTTTGTGCATATTGCACAGTTTGCGGGGGGGGGTAACGCCATTTCGTGTGCATTGTAGAATCGATGAATAAGTACTTGACAGCAATCTACAGTTGTTATATAATAAAGTAACACTCTTTTTCCGAAATCAAATCATCGGAAACAAAAAAATCAATTGAAGATAAAAAAGAGAGTAAAAAAGATTGCATTTATGCCGAATATATGGTACAATACATATATAAACGACCATAGTATCCCCAAATATAATGAAAATACAGCGTAAAACGCTTCAATTTCAAGAAAGGACAACCACCATGAAAACACGCATTCTCGCCCTTTTCCTTGCCCTTTGCTGTTCCCTTTCCTTTGCAGCCTGCGATACGCCCTCCGTGGACGAATCAACCGACACAGGTACGGAAACCACAGAAAAGGACATCCCCACCAACGACGACCCGATCATCCTCGTCCAGGACAATCAGACGGAATACTCCATCGTCCGCTCTGCCGACTCCACCGAAGCGGAGATCAAGGCGGCAGACGAGCTGCGCTCCTACATTTTCGAAATAACCGGCTGCAATCTGGGCATCATCACCGACGATCAGCCCGAAACAGATGCCGAGATCGTCGTCGGCTATACCAACCGGCAGAAGGACGGTCAGTTTGACGAATCCGCCCTCGGTAACGAAGGC
>JAGBZV010000014.1 GCA_017628075.1 Clostridia bacterium | reverse complement strand
GTCGTACTTCATCCATCCCTCCTCCACGATGACGGTTCCGCGCAGCTTGAAAACCTCAAGCACCTCTCCGTTTTCGCTCAGCGTGATCTCTGCCTCCGTCTTTTCTGCGGTACAGTCCGTTTCGCAAAAGACAGCTGCAAATCTTCTGAAGATCGTGGAATACACCTTGGCCTCGTCCTCGGAGAGCTTGTCCTTTTTGGGTATCTTATAGGTGGGTGTCAAGGCTGAGTGGGATTCGATTTTTGTATCGTCAAAAATACGCTTGGAATCCTTAAAGGCAACGGGATACCCCATCGCGCGCACGTTGCCAAGTATATCGGATATTTTCTCCTTTTCTGCAGACGCAAGATATTCGGAATTGGTACGCGGATAGGTGACGTATCCCTCCTCATAAAGCTTTTGCAGAATTGAAAGGCTTTTCTCCATGGTCATTTTATACTTCTTGCCGAGCACGTTCTGCAGCGCAGACAGCGAGTATAGCTTTCCGGGTAATATGACCTCTGTTTTCTTTTTCAGTGAAGTTACGCGTGCTTCGCCGGCATTGTAGCGGGCGCACATGGCTTGTGCCGCTGCCCTTCCCGCTTCATCGGCGTCGAATTCCTGCTTTGACGTCAGGTCAAGAATCTGGCCGTGCGTTTTTTCCTTGGATTGCAGACACAGATACGGCCGTGCCGTAAACTGTCGGATCTCCATATCACGCTCGTATACGGCGCGTACGATCGGAACGATGACGCGGCCGACACGCAGAAGCGTACCGCAGCGAATGGTGGCATAGCGCGTCAGATTCACACCGTACAGCCAATCCACGTAGGTTCTCGCAAGGCCTTCGTTTGCAAGATTGTCATAGTGCGCCTCAGACTCCCAGGACGCCGCAGCACGGCGTATGGTCGTATCCGTCTGATCCGGAAGCCAAAGGCGATACAGCGGCTTCTCTACGGCAGGAAAGCCGGGCTTCGCCGCCAAAGCGTGCTCAAGGATCAGTCGGACGATGATCTCACCTTCTCTGTCAGCGTCGCCTGCGTTGACGATGGCCTCGACGTCATCTCTTCGGCACAGTGCCTCGATGCGTGCAAACTGTGCGGGAATGCCGTCGTCACCAAATGCCTGCTTGGCACCGGCAGCCTTGCGTACGGGCTTTTTTTTCTTTTTTGCTTTTTGCGTCCCGCGCAGACGGAAGCGAAAGCTTTCAGGAAAGCATGGGAGATTGTCAAGCGTCCATCTTGTGCTTTCTTCCTCTGTATCACTGTAATCCTCAATATCACACAGGGAAAACAAATGGCCGAAGGCCCAGGTTACGATATAACCTCCGCCAATAAGAAATCCGTCGCCCTTTTCCGTAGCACCGAGCGCCGCTGCAATATTTCTTCCAAGACTTGGCTTTTCTGCAATAATCAGGAACATTTTCATCTGCAGCCTTCTGTATGAGAAGGCATCCTTTACATTCGTTGCCTATATTGTATCATAAAATCGCGTTAAATTCCATACTTTAGAATAAATTTTTCGCTTTTAAAAAAAATATTCAGTTTTTGGAGGCAACTATGATCCGTTCTTCCGTTTGTCGCCGTGCACGCTGTATGCTGTGCGCTGTATCTGCACTGTTTGCACAGTTGTCAAAGCCGGTCTTTATTATCTGCTTTTGTGCCGGAATCAGTCCTGCCCTTCTGCTTACGCCGCAGTTGATATGGAGATCGGTCTTCCATTGGCAGACGGTGCCGCAGATATCGTGGCTGTCGTTTCTTCCGCTATGGATTCTCCTCTCGTGCGCACTCCCCTCATTCTGCGCCGCAGCACTTCTTTCCATGCGATGCTGCAGTCCCGCAGTGATCGCCCGACCTGCCGTTATTTGCACGGGACTACTGCTGATCGCAATTTGCTTTGGACTTCTTCTGCTGTACGGTATGCCATACCCGTTATGTGTTATATGCTGCGCTCTTTCCGTGCTGCTTGCCTTCGGCGGAATACCGCAAATGCTGTCGATCAGCAAAATTCTCGGCGTTCTTCTTTTGCTGTGCGGCATATGGAATACGTGCCTGCTTGGAATTTGCTTACGTATGTAACGTTGGTCATGCCATGCTGCAAAATACTCGATTCACCCGAAAACGTCGCGTTCTACACCTCGATTTTGAACATCATAAACAAAATCTTGCGTTTTTTTTTGCATTTCCTCTTGACAAACCGCCATTTACACAGTATAATATGCGTAGAAGGATGTGGAGAATGCCGCAATCCGGCTCCCTCCGATCCAAAAATTCAAGGAGGAATTTAAAATGAAAATGTCAAGAGTTTTGGCGCTGATTCTCGCTTGTGTTATGATGGCCTGCATGTGCATCGGCTGTACCTCTGCAAACGATATCACCGTCACCCTTACCTTTGTGCTTGAGGACGGAACGAAATATTGGTCCAACGAGGTTAAGATCAACAACGAAACTCCGACCGTTGAGCTGGCAGTCAATGAGGCAGGTGCGACCTATCCCGGTCTCGGATGCTCTTGGAGCACCCGCTATGAGCTGAGCCTCGATGGTTATCCGGACACACAGCTTGATGACGGTACCATGATGTTTTGGACGTTTACCGTCAACGGTGAAGAACCCACCTCTAAGGCAAACGACGCAGTCATTAAGGATGCAGACGAAATCGTATACACCTATACCGCGCTGAAGCCCGAGGATATCACCGGCGGCGACGTCACTGAATGACAATTCCAAAGAGAGCACACAGACTGTGCTCTTTTTTGGTTTGACTGCTGAATTTGGAGGGTACTGATGATTTCGTTCGATATTCGTCTTAGCAAAATGGACGATGTCCGCAGATTTGTTGCGACCACCTCCGCCTCGCCCGTCGACGTTGACCTTGTCGCGGGACGGTATCTGGTCGATGGAAAATCGATTATGGGCATCTTCTCCTTGGATCTGTCAAAGCCTGTAAACGTACAGATCCACACAGACGCAAAACCCGATGAAGCCAGCGCGCTTGCCGAGGCTCTCAAGGAATTTGTTGCCTGAAAATTGCATAGAATACAGCAAAACCTGAAAACGAAGGAGAAATCTTTATGGTGAAACGGTTCTGCTGTATTTTTTTGTGCGTAATTATGACGGCATTTTCGGTTCTTCCGCAAATCCGGGCTGCAAATGCCGATCCATTTTCTGACATTCAGGCCAAATCCGTATGCTTGATGGAAGCGGGAAGCGGTACTGTCCTCTACGAAAAAAATGCGGATGAGGCACTGCCCCCTGCTTCTGTCACGAAGATCATGACGGTACTGCTTGTTTTAGAGGCGCTTGACAGCGGAAGCATCCATATCGACGACCGTATTACGGTATCTGACTACGCTGCATCTATGGGCGGTTCGCAGGTATATCTGCGTGCAGGCGAGGAAATGACGGTAAATGATCTGTTAAAATGTGTGATCGTCGCCTCGGCAAATGATGCCGCCGTGGCGCTTGCCGAGGCTGTATGCGGCTCCGAGGAGGCGTTCGTTGCGCGAATGAATGCGCGTGCGTCTGAGCTCGGTATGCAAAATACGACGTTTCGTAACACAAACGGACTTGACGATGAAGTATCCGATCATCTGACCACAGCGCGCGATATTGCCATCATGACGCGGGAAACGTTGAAGCATTCCCGTGTGTTTGAGTACACAACGATCTGGATGGATACCATTCGTGACGGTGCGTTCGGCCTGACAAACACAAACCGTCTGGTGCGCTTTTACCGCGGATGCAACGGTCTGAAAACAGGCTCTACGTCAAAGGCGGGATACTGCATTTCTGCGACGGCTGAGCGCGACGGTATGCAGCTGATATGCGTGATTATGGGTGCGCCGAATAAGGATGCACGCAATTCCCTTGCCGCTTCCTTGTTGGACTTTGGATTTGCAGGATGGTCCGTCGTGCATTTTGATGCGGCAGTGCTTGATCCGATTGCCGTCAGCGGTGCCGCCGTCAATACGACGGTTTTGAAAAAGCCTGCGTTCTCGGCACTTGTCAGGCGCGACGATATCAAGCAGATCAAGGAAACGCTGTCACTCCCAAAGGCACTGTCTGCGCCGCTTACACTCGACCAGGCCATCGGTGAGGCCGTGTATTCAGTTGGAGATCAGGAAATAGGACGCACACAGATTACCGTTGGTGAGAGTATCCCTCGTATCAGCTTCGCCGTCCTTTTTTCAAGGATGTTTGCGAGATTCTGCATGGATCCGCTTCCAAATGACTGATTCTGCACACGTGGTTTACAATTTATTCACGAATTTGTTATAATATTCTCTTGTATTTTTTTGCCGTTTCCTGTATTATTTAATATGAATTTTTAACGAAATTGATCCATGCCGCAATTTGATTTGCGGCACGGATTGTTTATCGCGAAAGGAACGGTATATCATCATGGCAATCAAGCTGAACGACAAATTTTTGAATGGATTCGTAGGAGAGCACGAGCTCGGCGCAATCGAGGACTCCGTAAAATCCGCTCATGCAAAGCTCCACAACAAGACAGGACTCGGATCCGACTTCCTTGGCTGGGTTGATCTGCCCGTCAATTACAACCGCGAGGAGTTTGATCGGATCAAGGCTGCTGCCGAAAAGATCAAGGCAAGCTGTGACATTCTGATCGTAATCGGTATCGGCGGCTCCTATCTCGGTGCGCGCGCAGCCATCGAATTCTGCAAGAGCCCCTATTACAACAACCTGAAAAAGGACACCCCCGATATTTATTTTGCCGGCTGCAATATCTCAGCACAGGCAACCGCTGAGCTTCTCTCCATCTGCGAGGGTAAGGACGTTTGCCTCAACGTAATTTCCAAATCCGGTACTACAACTGAGCCTGCAATCGCATTCCGCATTTTCCGCGATATGCTCATCAAAAAATATGGACCCGATTGCATCCGTGACCGCGTGTTCATCACGACGGATCGCCAGCGCGGTACGCTCAAGGCATTCGCAGATGAAATGGGATGCGAAACCTTTGTCGTTCCGGATGATTGCGGCGGACGCTTCTCCGTTCTGACTGCCGTAGGTCTGCTTCCCATTGCCGTTGCAGGCATCGACATTGACGCGATGATGCAGGGTGCTGCAGATGCACGAGAAGCGTATTCCGTCTGCGATCTTGCAGCAAACGATTGCTATAAATATGCCGCATACAGAAATATCCTTCACAACAAGGGCAAGAAGACCGAGATCCTTGTCGACTATGAGCCGTGCATGACGATGATGAACGAATGGTGGAAGCAGCTTTACGGAGAGTCTGAGGGTAAGGACAATAAGGGACTCTTCCCTGCCTCTGTCGTCTTCACCACAGATCTGCACTCGCTCGGTCAGTATATTCAGGACGGTGAGCGTCTGATTTTCGAAACGATCCTCTCAATTGCAGATACGGGCGCTGTCGTGACCGTCCCCGGTGATGAAGCAAACGTAGACGGCTTAAACTTCCTGACCGGAAAGACGCTGGAATACGTCAATGCAATGGCTTACAAGGGTGCTGTGATCGCACATACCGACGGTGGTGTTCCTGCGATGATTCTTGAGCTTGATTCAAGAACCGCATACGATTTTGGCTACATGGTATACTTCTTTGAAAAGGCATGCGGTATTTCCGGATATATCCTTGGTGTCAATCCGTTCAATCAGCCCGGCGTTGAGGCGTACAAGAAAAATATGTTTGCGCTTCTCGGAAAGCCAGGTTACGAGGATGCAAAGGCTGAGCTTGAAGCACGCATTGCAGATTGAGCTCCTGCTTTGTGATAATTACCCTAAAATTTTTGTATAAATGTCACAAATATGCAGTATCATATTTGGAACAATTTACAAACTTCACTTTTTTGCAGAAATTGAGCAAGAAACACTTGATTTTTTTATGATTTTCGTGTATGATATATATATACCCATCGGATGTACGCAAGGTCATCGGCAGGGCCTGCACACAGTGGATCCGTGGGGGAATCACACATGTAGCTGCCGAGAAATGGAGTATACATATGTTAAAACTGATCGTTGGCCTCAAGGGTTCCGGTAAGACAAAGACTCTGATTGAGATGGCAAACAGCGCACCGAATAACACCAACGGAGCTGTCGTTTGTCTTGAGCAGGGTGACAAGCTGAAATTTGACATTACCCATCAGGTCCGCTTGATTGATACAAAGGAGTACGCGATCTGCGACGGACAGGCTCTGTATGGCTTTATCTGCGGTATCGTTGCTTCTAACCACGATATTACAGACATTTTCGTAGATTCTGCACTTAAGATCTGCCGCGAAAATCTTGAAGAGTTTACGCTCGCAGTCAATGAAGTTGCTTCGTTCGTTGATTCCAACAACATCAACTGCGTTATGACCGCTTCTGTTGCACTTGCAGATCTGCCTGCTGAGCTGCATCGTTTCCTGCAGTAATCCTGAAAACCAAACAAAATTAGCGGTGCCCGCGCAGGCTTTTCTTGCGGCGGGCACCGTTGTTATCTCTTATGCACGAATGGTACAGGTCAGCACTTCCCTGTCTGTTGATTCTGTCTGGGACAGAACTGATCGACAGGAAACGCCATTCTTCTGAATGCAGCACACGGATCGTCGTCCTCTGTAAATACACATTCCTTTTCGGGAACGCAGTATTCTGCCGCGCTGACAAGAAACTGTGCAGGGCGCTCTATCCGTATTACAGAAAAGAAACCGAGTGCGACGACTAACACGTGTTCGATGTCATCTGTACGACAAAGTGCTCCTCCAAGACATCCGAGCACCCCGTCCGGAATATCCCCGGAGCAGGAGCAAGCACACCCACCGCTGCCGCACGGTGCATAATTGATCTGGCAGCTGCATTTTTCAAGAATGCGAGCAGAAAGAACGACAGGATCTGCAACCTCAAAAACTGCCTGCGGTAAATTGTCGTCCGAGGTGTGTCCGCTCTCAAACGGCGCACAGCACGGACCGTTCTGTGCCTTTGAGCGGAAAATTCGTACGTGTCCCTCTCCGCCAAACAGGATCACGCTTTTTTCAACGACGGCCAGACCGTCAATACACTGTGCCTTTGCGCAAACGCACGTTTCAAATTCCATGTGTACAAAGATGCGGACGTGGATCTGATAGAAGCCGCGATTAAAGGTCATCGGAGATACAGAAATGCACGTATCAACGATCTCCGCTTTTTTGGCGCGAACGCTTGAGGCACGATCTACGATCTCCTGTCCGATGTCCGTCAAATAGACGCGCACGTTCTCAAAGCAGTCTTTGTCGCGGCAGCTGTCAAGAATGCGGTCGGTGTCGATATAGACTGCATCGTATCCGCCGCCTGTACCGCAAAAACCGTCACACCTCAGCCTTTCCGGTGCTCTGTTATCAGCCATTGCAAGAAACCTCCGGGTTCGGAATAATATAGGGATGCGCCTTGCGGCACCTGCCCTATCCCATCTTATGCGCAAATTGCTTTTCGTGACCACGCTGTGCAATATTTGTTTTCTTATAGTCCAAACTGGCAAAAATTTCAGTTAGATTCTTGACAGATGCCTCATTTTCTGTTATAATATTACGTGTGTAAGACCATTGCACATATCACAAAGAACACAGGAGCGGTTATGACAAGACGACAGGCGCGGGAAATCATTTTTTCCCTGGTATATGAAGCAGATTTCCATCGTGAGGGGTCCTTTGCTGCTATCTACAACGAAGCGATTGAGGATCGTTCGTTTGAGGAAAACAGATATGTCCGTGCTACGTTTTTTGGCATGGAGGAGAAGCTTGACGAGCTCGATGCACTGATTGCAGCACATGCCGTTGGGTGGAAAATGGAACGACTGTCAAAGGTTTCCCATGCAATCATGCGCCTTTGCATTTATGAGATGCTCTATTCCGATGACGTTCCGGCCTCTGTCGCAATTAATGAAGCCATGGAGCTTGCAAAGACCTATGACCACGATAAGGCTCCTTCGTTTATCAACGGTGTCGTAAACGCGATTGCAAAGGAAAAGGGACTGTTATAATATGAATCCGAAAGCTATCCCGATCATCCTCGCTATAGATACCAGCAATTATACGACTTCCGCCGCTTACAGCACCCCTGACATGGGATATGTATCCGGCGGTTTTCTCTTACAGCATAAAAAGCAGCTTCTTTCCGTCCGCGATGGCGAGCGCGGACTTCGTCAATCGGATGCACTGTTTGCACATACCTGCAATTTATCTGCGCTGCTGGAATCCCTGCTCTCTGGGGTACCGGAAAACGCTTATATCGCAGCAGTAGGGTATTCTGCCTTTCCGAGAAGATGCGAGGGCTCCTATATGCCATGCTTTCTTGCAGGTGAAAACGTCGCACGCGGAATTGCCGCTGCGCTGAGGGTGCCGATCTATGCGTTTTCTCACCAGGAGGGACATATTGCCGCAGCAGCGTATTCTGCAGTATATGCACCGCAGGGACAGGTAGGAATCCCACGTGATCCCATACACGACCCTGTATTCCGTGATAAGCCTTTCCTCGCCTTTCACGTATCGGGCGGAACGACAGACCTGCTCCGCGTCTGCCCTACGGACGGACGTTACGATGTCACAATGCTTGGTACCTCTCTTGATCTGCACGCCGGACAGGTGATAGACCGCATTGGTGTTATGCTCGGTATGCAGTTTCCCTGCGGGCCGTCGATGGAAGCACTTGCCGCTTCTTTTCAGAATAAGCGCCCCACCTGTAAGGTCTGTGTGAAGGGATGCGACTGCAATCTCTCCGGGCTTGAAAATCAGGCGCAAAAAATGCACCGTGAGCACGTAGACGATGCCGAGATCGCAGCGTACGTATTCGCATTTATTGAGAAAACGCTGCTGAAAATGACCGAAAATGCACTTGCGCAAAACGAGGGACTTCCCGTATTGTATGCAGGCGGCGTAATGTCAAACAGCATCATGCGAGCTGCACTCTCCTCGTTCTGTCAAAGCAGAGGCTCAAAGGCCTATTTTGCTGCCCCACAGCTTTCCTCAGACAATGCCGCAGGCGTGTCCCTGCTCGCGTGCCGCGCATATCTGCGTGAGAATACAGGTATTCCCCGGGAGGAACGATTATGAAGGAACGGTATGCCGATACTATCCGTAAAAAGGTCGATGCCGGAAGAAATCCTGCAAGCAAACCAAAGCAGCCACTCTTTCGCATGAACCGCCTCAATCGGTGGTTTTGGCCGCTTTTGCTTTTCCCTGCCTTTACGCTCGTTTATACGCCGATCAACCATTATATCGCGCTTCCGCTTTTTGGCTCAGGCAGACCGCATATCAATGCCTTCAACGAGCTTGTCTATCCCGTGTTCTCTGCCAACGCCTTGGCGCGGATCCTGTTCTGGCTGATTTTTGCTGTCACGGAGCTTCTGTTGATCCGCATCTCACTTCGTTTGGATCTGAAAAAAAGGATCGCCTATCTGATAGGGTGTACGCTGATGTGCATCCTTATGGGGATCGTCTTTCTCGAATATACCCTGTGGGAATGAAAGGAGGCCGACACTTGCACATCGACCCCAAAACTGCGGTATTTACCGTAGGACAGATCAATGAATACGTCAAATATCTGATTGAAGATTCACCTGTGCTCGATTCGGTGTACGTTGTCGGCGAGATATCCAATCTGACTGCATATCATACCTCTGGGCACCTGTATTTCTCGCTGAAGGACGACGGAGGCGTCGTGCGTGCCGTTATGTTCCGCTCATCCGCGCAGAAATTGAAATTCAGACCGGAAAACGGTATGCGCGTCATCGTTCACGGACGTATGACTGTCTATACTCCGCAAGGACAATATCAGCTATCATGCGACAGCATGGAGCCGGACGGTCTCGGATCCCTTGCCGCCGCTTATGAGCAGCTCAAGAACAGGCTTGCTGCCGAGGGGCTGTTCGATCAATCGCGCAAAAAGGAGCTGCCGACCTTTCCGAAAACCGTCGGAGTCATCACCTCTCCGACGGGTGCGGCGATCCGTGATATTATCAATGTGCTTCAACGCCGCTCGCCGCAAACGAAGATACTTCTGTTTCCCACACTCGTACAGGGAGAGGGCGCCTCGCGTCAGCTTTGCTCCGGTATTCGCTATTTCAACACCTATCGCACGGCAGACGTAATCATCATCGGCCGCGGCGGAGGCTCGATCGAGGAATTGTGGGCGTTCAACGATGAAACGCTTGCCCGCACCGTTGCCGACTCCCAAATCCCCGTCATATCGGCCGTAGGACACGAAACGGACTTTACGATCTGCGATTTTGCCGCCGATCTGCGTGCACCAACACCGTCTGCCGCCGCCGAGCTTGCCGTACCGGATAACGTGGCACTCACGCAAAAGCTTTCGATGCTGCGTGACGCTCTGGATTCCTCAATCCGTGCAAGACTGCGCGCCAATGCTGCATCCCTGTCAGCAATCGCAGATAAGCACGTATTAAAGGATCCTGAAAGATTTTTGCAGCGCAAGCAAATGGATCTTGACGCATCGACTGCGCGCCTTGCAGCGGCTGCACAGCGTCGTTTATCTACTGCCCATAAGATCCTTGATCCCCTTTCCTTGTCGCTTCACAACGCCGTACAGAACCGCCTGCAGGTGGGGCGGTCCTGTCTAGTTACGTCTGTTGCCTCCCTTGAGGCCCTCAACCCACTCTCCGTGCTCACACGCGGCTACAGCGCCGCTTTTGATACGCAGGGAACGTGTATTCGAAGTGTAAACGACGTTGACATCGGTGAGCGAATTCAGCTCAAAATGAAAGACGGATGGATTGACGCAGATGTAACGGACATTCATCCCAACCAAAATGATCCACCTATATACCATCAGGAGTAACATAACTATGAATCACACGGAAAATGAAGCCTCTTCTACCGCAAAGAGGAGGACGAAAAAGGAAGAGCAAACCTTTGAGTCTGCACTCGCCCGACTGAATGAGATCGTCGCCGCATTGGAAAGCGGTTCCACGCCACTGGACAGCGCGCTGTCTATGTACGAGGAGGGCGTGCAGCTCGTGCGATTCTGCAGCGACAAGCTGAGTGCTGCAGAGGCACAGATCAAGGTGCTTGCAAAGACAGCGGACGGTACGATAGAAGAACGCGATTTCCCCCAAAATAAGACACAAACAGAAAGAAAGGATCCCGACTGATATGATGACAGCAGAACAGATGCTGATCGACGATGCCGCACGCATCGAGGCGCGGCTTGATTTCTTGACCAGACATATAGACAACGATTATCCGACACTGCATGAATCCATCCGCTACAGCCTTCTCTCCGGCGGAAAACGGATCAGACCGTTTTTGGCACTTGCCTTCTGCCGTATGTTTGATGGCGATGAAGCCGTCGCAATGGACCTTGGCTGCGCACTTGAGATGATCCACACGTATTCACTCATACACGACGATCTCCCTTGTATGGATGACGACGATCTTCGCCGCGGCAAGCCGACCAACCACGTCGTTTTCGGAGAAGCAACCGCAACGCTATCCGGTGACGCGCTCCTGACAGAAGCGTTTTCCGTCGCCTCCTCAGATGCGATCCCCAATGCTCTGATTCCGCACGCAATACGCATTCTTTCCAAGGCCGCCGGCGCTGACGGCATGATCGGCGGGCAGATGATCGATATGCGCGGAGAAACAGAGCGCCTTGAGTTTGACACGCTTCTGTCTATGCACGCAAAGAAAACGGGAGCTCTCATACGGGCTGCGTGTCTGCTCGGTTGTCTGTCTGCCGGTATTACCTCCCAAGATGATATTCGGTACCAGGCTGCTGTGACGTACGCTGACCGCATCGGTCTTGCATTCCAGGTGATCGACGACAGACTCGATGCCATCGGTGATACGGATGCCATCGGAAAGCCGGTCGGATCCGATGCAGAAAGCGGAAAAACAACGTTTTTAACCTTCATGAATGTCGACCAGGCATATGATTATGCGCGTGATCTTACGCAGCTTGCGGTAGATGCGATCGCTCCCTTCTCAAACAAGGAGCCCCTGTGCGCCCTGGCAGAATATCTGCTTGACAGAGAAAAATAAGCACGTTAATTGCAGCTGAAAACGGATGCTGCATCCCACCATCAAAAATTCAAAAAGAAAGACTGCCACAACGCAGTAGGGGCAATCCTCATGAGTCATACAGAAAATGATAAATTAAGAGAGTACGCACGTCTTACCGTTCGCCAGGGCGTTTGTGTTTCGGAGGGCATTTACGTCATAATTCGCTGCCCCATCATAGCCGTCGACTTCGGACGCATGGTGATGGAGGAAGCATTTGCATGCGGTGCAAAGGATGTCATCATGCAGTATTCAGACAGCAAAACGGCTCGCGTACGCTTTGAAAATGCTGACATCTCTCAATTTGAAACCCTCCCCGCCTGGCAAGCAGAGCAAACCAATTTTTATGCGCGCGAGGGTACTGTTGCAATATCTATCGTCGCTGAAGATCCCGAAGCCTTTTCCGGCGTAGACGGAGCTAAGCTTCTTGCCTCTGCAAAGGCAACACGCACGGCGCTTCGTGAGTTTTACGAGATCATGGATGCCGGAAATCTTCGCTGGACGGTCGTTGCATATCCGAGCGCAGCCTGGGCGAAAAAGGTCTTCCCCGATATGCCGGAGGCACGGGCCATTCGCTGTCTGTGGGATGCAATCTACCGTTCTGTACGGATCGGACGCGGTGATACGGTTCGTAAGTGGCAAAAGCACGATCGCCTGCTCAAGCGCCGTGCCGCAGCGCTCAATCGCTATGCGTTTACCTCGCTTCGCTTCAAAAACAGCCTTGGCACGGATTTCTGTATCGGTCTTCCGGAAAACCATATCTGGTACGGAGGAAGTGAAACCTCCGGTGACGGGCACGTTTATTTTCCGAATATGCCGACCGAGGAAATTTTCACGATGCCGCATTGTATGAAAATGGACGGCACGGTTGTTTCCTCTATGCCGCTCTCATATCAAGGCTGCTTGATCGATCGCTTTACGCTCGTCTTCCGTGATGGACGCGTCGTGGAGCATTCAGCTGAGGTCGGTGAGGATGCTCTGACGCGCTTGCTTGACACGGATGAAGGATCCCGCAGGCTTGGCGAGGTTGCCCTGATCCCACATGATTCACCGATCCGTGCCCAAAATATCCTGTTTTACAATACCCTCTTTGATGAAAATGCCTCCTGCCATCTTGCACTTGGCCGCTGTTATCCCAATACCGTCCGGGGCGGTGAGCTTTTGGATGAGGATGCCCTGTATACCCTCGGCGGAAACCACTCCATCAACCACGTTGATTTTATGATAGGAACCGAAGACCTCTCTGTAATTGGGATCACAAAGGACGGTATCGAGATTCCCGTATTTGAAAACGGAAACTTCACATTCTAATATACCATGATAAAGAAATACGGCATTCGTACAGATCTCTGGACGAATGCCGTTCTTCTTTCATTGTTGCTGTGCTGCTTACTCACCAATGACCATTTTTCCGAAAAATTCAGGTCTGTGATAGTCGGGATTCTCCGTTTCGACCGGATTCCACATAATATAGTGCGCAATCTCGCAATCATCGCCGCATTTGTAGAAGTTGCCGCGAATCACGTAGCCGGGTACAAATTTATCGGACGACATACCGTAGAGGGTGCAAAGATCCTCCAGCGGAATACGGACGGTAACCGACCACGCATTTTCATTGCGATCAGCCTGCACCTCAAAGGGATGGCCGATGATACGGTCAATGGGAGTACGGTCATAGCGATCCGGACCGAATGCCGCAAGAGAAGCGCCTATAGAGTTCATTTCTACGTTTACGTAACGGTCAGACTGATCGTCCCAGATTGCAAACATTTCAAGGCAGGAATCCTTATAAACCTCAGAATAGAAGCCCCCGTGAACCGCGCGCGGATTCTTTTCCTCGCAGGTAAGACGTGCATAAAATGCGTCCCCCGGGACGAATACGACCTGCGCCGTGCATTTGGGCTTATAGGCATCCCCCCATACGCATTCGTTGATCTCAACAGCTTCAATACGGCTCCAGCATTTGCAGCACATCGGTGCGTGATCCATACACTTGATCTGATATTCTTTCATTTCACTGTATCCTTTCGGGTGTATTTGAAATTATTTCTTTGCATCTGCACGGTGATTGTGTGCGCGGTGGTTGGGAAGTCCTTGCTGCCTCATCCAGATTTTCATAACCCATCGGTGCGGAAGCAGCTTGACGCCAAGCACCTGTGCCAATACAGGCAAACCGTGAACAGAAACGTCCTTTTTCGTGTGGTAAAGATGACGGATCGCAGTCCTCACAACGTCAGCAGGCTCATAGAGGACATTCATATAGCGAACGACGGGCCTTTCCCTGTTCTTCTCTGCCCGGTCAAAGAAATCCGTTTTAACCCATCCCGGAGAAACCGCCATGACACGAATCTGACGCGGTGCAAGCTCCACGTTCAGTGCGCGGCTGTATGAGAGCACGTAGGCCTTGGTTGCACCGTAGACAGCCATATACGGAACAGGCTGAAACGCAGACAGCGAATCGACCTGTACAATTTTCGCCCCCGGCTTCATGTAGGGGAGCGACAGCATGGTAAACGACGTCATAGCTCGGTTGTTCAAATCGATCATACCAAGCTGCTCGTCAAGCGGAATATCCTCACAATAATCGAATTTTCCGTATCCTGCACAGTTAACAAGAACACCGATCTGCGGTGCACTCGCAGCAAGCGCATCGCGATAGAGCGAATAGGACGCAGGATCGCAAAGATCCATTGGCATAACACGCAAGGGAGATTTGCACTCGGCTTGAAGTGCCGCGAGGCGATCTGCGCTGCGCGCAATGATCCAAATTTCGTCAAAGCGCTCCTTCTCGGAAAGCTGAAGGACAAATTCGCGTCCCATTCCGGAGCTTGCGCCGGTTACTACAGCAATATACATTTCTCAATGCTCCTAAATTATGACTTTGATATACGCGCGCAGGATGCTTCCGGAGAAAATACGGGCTGAGGCAAAAACGCTTCATCCCGTAATTCAATGCTGCCAATCAATCGTCGTCCTGCTGTGTACCGAATTCGGCAAGCTCGATACCCTCGTTTTTCTCATACGCCCACTTGATGCACCACTCGGAACGGAAGATGAGATAATCGCGCCCGCGGACGTCCTTAACCCACTTGGTATCGTAGAGATTCAACGCGGTCGGGAGAACGTCCGTGTTGAGATAGCGGCGAATGAACTGATATTCTGTTGCAGTGCGGCGGAACTTGACCTTATACTCACTTTCCATGCGCGACTCCAGAACCTCGAACTGCAGTTCACCGACAACACCGACGATGACACGCTCAAGACCGCCGTTCGGTTCAAAGAAGATTTGAATTGCACCCTCCTGTGCAATCTGCTGCATACCTGCGGCAAATTGCTTACGCTTCATCGAATCGATCTGTTCGACGACGGCAAAGCGCTCCGGTGCAAAGGTCGGAATGCCCTCAAACTGAATATCCATCTTCTTGTCGCAAATGGTATCGCCAATGGAGAAGATACCCGGATCGAATACACCGATAATATCACCGGCATACGCTTCGGTGATCGCCTCACGCGATGCCGCCATCATTTGCTGCGGCTGGGAGAGTCGGATGCTCTTGCCGCCCTGAACGTGCTTGTATTCGTTATCCTTCTCAAATTTTCCGGAGCAAATACGCATAAACGCAATGCGGTCGCGATGTGCCTTGTTCATATTGGCCTGGATCTTGAACACAAACGCAGAGAATCCGGTATCAAACGGATCAACAACCGTATCGCCGGTCCGTCTGGGCAGCGGAGATGTGGTCATTTTCAAGAAGCTTTCCAAAAACAGCTCAATACCAAAATTGTTCAGCGCAGAGCCGAAGAATACGGGGGAAAGCGTACCGCAGCGCACCTTTTCGAGATCGAAGTCAAAGCAGGCACCGTCCAATAGCTCCACCTGCTCAACAAGCTCTGCACGCTGATACGGGCCGATCAGCTCGTCAAGCTTTTCCGTGTTCGTAATATCACATTCAATACCGGAAAGGCGCTCTCGTCCGCGATGTGCGCTGTCAAAGGTAACGATTGCCTTTTTACTTCTGTCATACACACCCTTGAAGTTAACACCGCAACCGATCGGCCAGTTCATCGGGTAGGTG
>JAGBZV010000110.1 GCA_017628075.1 Clostridia bacterium | reverse complement strand
CGGATTGTTCTTGGTTTTCCGGGAGAGGATCTGGATCACACCGCGGATCTCATCGTCGCGGCCGATGACAGGATCCAGCTTCTGTGCCCGCGCCAGCTCTACAAGATCCTGTCCGTATTTGAGCAGGACATCGTATGTTCCCTCGGGATTATCATTCGTCACACGCTGGTTTCCGCGAATGCTCTGCAGTGCTTCCATGACCGCATTTTTCTCCACGCCGACCGTACGGAAGATCCCTGCCAGTGTTTTGTCGGGATGGGCGATCAGCGCAAGCAGAATGTGCTCAACCGAGACAAAATCGTCCCGCATGCTGTCCGCTTCCTTTTCGGCGCGGTTCAGCACCTGCTCCACATCACGGGAAATATAAATTTTATCGGCCTCCACGCCTCCTCCCGAGACCTTCGGAAGCGCATCGATCGCAGCGCTCAGAAGGGCACTCAGGGTGTCACACGACACACCGCACCGTGTGAGCACGGATGAAACCAGTTCTCCGGGATTCTTTGTCAGTGCAGAGAGCAGATGCACCTGCTCCATCTGCTGGTTGCTGTTTTCAATTGTCAGGCTCTGTGCGTTCTGCACGGCTTCGATACTTTTCTGGGTAAATTTCTGAAGATTCATATGTGTTGGTTCTCCTTTCCGCAGCGGTATTCCCGTTACAGCACGATCTCATGTGCGCCGAGGTATGCACGGTACATCCGCTCGATCTCCGCAGCAGCAAGATTCGGTGTTTCAAGATGATAGAAAAAGCATTTGAGCGATTCGTCAAACAGTGCGATATACGCATACAAAAGATCTCCGAGTGTTTCACTCGACAGTGCTTCCGATCCCTCCGTCTGTGTTCCGGCCCTTGTCGGACGCAGGACACGCGACAGCCGTCCGTCCTCCGCGCGGCAGGTCATGCGCGGCAGGTACGCGGACTCGATCTTCATCCACAACCGGAAGAACTGCGTCAGATACAAAAGCAGCGTACTGTTCTGCGAGCGCAGGGATACACGCAGTTCCCCGATCTCCTCGCCCGGCGCACGGTACAGCTCGACCGCATACTTCACGGACGGATTGTATTTATACGCAATGGCAGAGCGCAAGGTCAGCGTGGAATCGGTCGGCTGCATCAGTACCTGGAAGGTATCCGCAGCACGCAAAATCGACTCCATGCGGGCAAAGGTATCCTGCATGCGTTGTTCCTCCTTGCGCTTATCCGCTTCCTCGGCCGCAAGCTTTTTGCCGTCAAGGCTTTGCAGAGTAATATCGTCAAGATAGACGTTAAAGGTAATGGACGAGCCCCATCCGTAGCAAATGTTGATGCCCGACTGTGTGGGCTTGGCGTTCATTACGGTGGTGCTGACAAAATCGTACACCGCCTAGCCGACAATATCCACATGCACCCGTCCGCTGGAGGGGTACACGGCAACGGCAAACTCATACCAGCGTCCGTACTCCAGATAATAAGAGCCGCCGTTGAGGGTCGCCGTATTGTTACTGTCCGTAGCACTTGTGGCGTAGCAAAGCATATTGCCGTTCAGTCCGATCAGTCGCATACGGTTGTTATTGGTGCCGTCGGTTGTCCAGCCCAAAAGCGTGGTGTTGGCATTGACCTTTTCATT
>JAGBZV010000109.1 GCA_017628075.1 Clostridia bacterium | reverse complement strand
TTTCGGTATAAATGGACTGGTTCATGGTAAGTGCCTCCTGTATATTTGTATTTGATATTTTGTGCTGTTTTCTGTAAGCGCCGGGTGTCATACCGATGGAACGACGGAATTGACGGTAAAAGGATGGAATATCGCGATATCCGCACAAAGGTGCAATTTCCTCGTTGGAAAGGGAGGTATTGATAGCGAGATGTGCTGCATGGTGCAGCCGCACGGTGCGCAGATAGTCGGAAAAATGCTCGCCGGTAACTGCATGGAAGCTGCGGCTGAGTGCAGATTGGCTCTTGTACAACAGTCCTGCCGCTGTGGAAAGGGAAAAATCAGGATCGCCAAAGCGTTCTCCGATCAGTTGCAGTGCCGCCGCAGCAAGAGGCTCGTTTTCATTTCCCCGATAGGGGTGCGGCGTACGGCTTGCATCTGCCAGACGGCGCACGGTGAGCAGCAGCAGCGTCAGACGGGCGCGGACCGCGTCCTGCCATCCGGACGCAAGGCACGCCAGCTCCTCTTCGATGGAATCCACAGTATGTATGACGGAATCAAGCTGCTTTGATTTCAAGGACAGGTGTACGGCAAAATTGTTGTGTGCAAATAAACCAAACAAATAATTTTGTCCGCCAATCTCGTTGATTTTGCTGTCAAAGAGGTCGTGCGGATCAAAAAAAAGACTGCCGACGAGCGGAGGCGGTTCTTCCTCGTGTGAAAAATACCCATGCGGAACGGCTGCATTCATTACGTATAGATCGCCCTGCCTGATGGGGTAGGCTTCGTTCCAGATGCGGAGTGAGCCGCATCCGTCAATGATATAACTGAGCTCAATAAAGCTGTGCTGATGAAGGGAAGACAGCCCACGCGCGGCTGTGTCAGGCTCTCTGCAGATGTCTCGGACAACACAGACTGGGGAATATTCCAGACAGTCGCTTTTTTTGATCAGATATGGAATATCACAGATCATGGAAATAGCACATCCCCTCATCGTTCGTTCAATTTATTATACCATATATCCATCGTGGAAGTAAAGGGGTTTTCAACACTTTTTTTGCGTATGCAATCATATGCTTGCAAGAAAACCACAGAAACGCCCGTACCCCATGATGGAGGGGCCGGGCGGTTTGCGGCAGGTGGCGGTGGCTTAAACGCCGAACATTGTATGGACCAGGGACCATGCAAACAGCTCGGTCATTTCTCTTGTCGGGTGGTTGATATAGTTTGAGAGCAGCTCTGTGATATCGACGCCGCCCTGATACAAGGCAATCCATTTTGCGTAGACGTCGCACAAGGGGACCTGCTCCTGCAGTGCTGCCTCGCGTGCGGCGTTCATGTATCGGTCAAAGCTTCCCGATGCGGACAGGTCAACAAATTTCTTCGCCAGATCGCGCAGATACTCGTCATGGACAAAATTATGCACGTAAGTGCATACAGGCTGGGGGGTCATGAGGATGACCTCGCTTCCGGTTTCCTTTAGTCGGCGGATAATGCCGTGCAGGGCATTTTGATACTGTTCGATGCCGGCATCTCCCAAGCCGCTGTCGTTGAGACCGAAGCAAACAACGGTCAGGTCGGGATGGAACGGCAGAAGATCTCGATCTATCCGATACAGACCGCCCGGGGCTGTATCACCGGAAATACCTGCGTTGACGATATTGATCTGTGCTTTTGGATACAGCATGGAGAGAATCCGTCTGACATGTGCCGAATAACTGTGTTCTGGCTCATATACGACGTGATAATCCTCTCCGCCGGATGCGTTTTTTACGGTTTGGACTTCAAAACACCCGTTTGTAACGCTGTCGCCAAGAAAACCGATCGTTACGGGAGGATTTGAAAATGCGTCCTTATTTTTTGCTGACAGTTTATCAATGATCTGCATTGCCATGATATCGTTCTCCTTAATTGCCAGTTGTTTTATTGGATGCGGCGCATCCAGTCGACAGAATCATCTATCCAACGTGCGGCTGCTTCATCTTCCCATGCAGCCTCGCCGCGCGAGGTCTGCGCGTTGAAAAGCGCTGCACCATGCGGTCCTCTGGGATAAATATGCATCTCGAACAGAATTTTTTGCCGGGACAGAGCCTCTGCCGTGTAGAGTGCATTTTCGACGGGAACGAGGGTATCCTCAGCCGTGTGCATCAAGAACGCAGGAACGGTTCTTTCGTCAATGTGCTTTTCGATGGAGTACCGATCAAGTGCCTCCACGGTGGGAGATTCGGTACCGAGAATGTTGTAAAAGCTGCCTTTATGTGCCATGTCACCTGCAGTAAGCACTGCATAACAGAGAATCATGCCGGCAGGCTTGTTCATTCCGTATGGGATTCCAGCCATTTCCGTGACACTGTCCAGGTGCCAGAACGTGCCAAGGGAAGCTGCAAGATGACCGCCTGCAGAGAAACCAACGCAGAAAATACGGTTGGGATTGATGTGGTATTCGTCAGCATGGCTGCGGATATATGCCATAGCGAGAGAAGCATCGACGAGGGGACGCGGAAAGAGTGCTCGTTCTCCAACGGAATACTTGAGCACAAATGCGTTCATGCCGCGGGCAAGATACGCAAGAGCGATCGGCTCGCCCTCTCGGTCGTCGCAGACACACCCATAGCCGCCGCCCGGGATGACGAGAATGGCATCTCTTATCAGGCTGGTATCGTCCGCAGCGTAGGTGGTCAGCGTGATGCTCGGATCGTCATCACACAGAGAAATTATACGATGGATCATTGTGTCATTCCTTTCCTTTCAAAAAAAACAGCGCCGTGTGACGCTGTTTTTTGAAATTTATCCCAGATTAGTTATATTCGGGAAGCCAGCCCTTGTGCGCCTCGATGAGATCGTCGCACAGATGAACGATGTCATCAATGGAGAGCTCAGAGGAGCAGTGCGGGTCAAGCATTGCAGCCTGGTAAATCGCATCCTTCTTTTTGGTGACAGCCGCCTCAATGGTGAGAAGCTGTACGTTGATATTGGTCATATTCATTGCAGCGAGCTGGGTGGGAAGCTTGCCCTGCCAGCACGGCTGAATACCGGTCTTGTCAACAAGACAGTTGACCTCAACACACGCCTCACGCGGCAGATTTTCAATGACACCGCCTGCGTTGGATACGTTTGCGCAGATTTTGAACGGTACGTTTGTGACCATTGCTTCCATGATGTAAGATGCGAACTCGTGAGTTCTGGTATGGGAAACATCGCCCTTGAGGTACATTTCACGACCGTTCTTCCAACCGGCAATCTGGTTGACACAACGGCGCGGATACTCGTCCAGCGGAATGTTGTAGCGCTCGATCAGCTCCGGATACTTGGACTTGATAAAGAAGTTGTTATACTCTGCGTTATGCTCGGAGGACTCGGTGCAGTAGTATCCTAAACGGCGAATGTACTCGTAGCGAACGAGATCCCAGCAATCGGATTTTCCTGCGTCTGCTTCAGCGAGTTTTGCAAATGCCTTTTCCTTGATTTCAGGATACAAATCACGTCCGGCAGCATCTTCGATCTCCAGCAGCCATGCCATGTGGTTGATACCGGCAATACGCTCGCGGAGTGGCTCAGTATAGGAAATGCCAAGTCCGTCGAGAATGCCGTGTGCACAGACCTGTGTGGAGTGGCACAGACCGATAGTTTTGATGGGTGTGAAGCGCTGCATATAGCCTGCGAGCATCGCCATAGGATTTGTGTAGTTGAGGAACCATGCGCGTGGGCAGACCTCAACCATATCGTTCGCAAAATCCTCAAGAACGGGAATGGTACGGAGCGCGCGGAAAATACCGCCGATACCCATGGTGTCGGCAATGGTCTGACGCAGGCCGTATTTCTTTGGAATCTCGAAATCTGTTACGGTGCAGGGCTCGTAGCCGCCGACCTGAATGGCGTTTACAACGAAATCTGCATCACGGAGTGCGTCCTTGCGATTTTCAACACCGAGGAACTTCGTGATCGTGGCACGATTCTCATTGATGTTTTTGTTGAGTGCCTTGATCATGATGTAGGATTCCTCAAGACGTTCTGCATCAATGTCGTACAGTGCGATCTCAAAGTCGCGGAGAGCGGGGGAGAGCATCGAGTCGCCGAGCACGTTTTTTGCAAAAACGGTGGAGCCGGCACCCATAAATGTAATTTTTCCCATAGTTCACTTTTCCTTTCGGATTATTATTTTTACATAGAGTATATCATATTTTCATGTAAAATTCAAGTACTTTTGGAAAAATATTCTGCATTTACCGTACATCTTCTGCATGGTGTTGTATCGGAATCCATACGTATGCCGAAGGGCTTTGTGCTCGTAGAGTTGTGCACGGTCTGTAATATCTGCTCACGCTGTATTCGCAAAACAAAAGGCACTGCACAGTGTATCCTGTACAGTGCCGGAATATGATTGAATTACAGTGCTTGTCCGTTGTCAAGCAGCTCCTCTGCCGTTACACGGATGGCGTCGGTGATTTCAATACCGCCGATGATTCGGGAAAGCTCTCTGATTCGGCCGGCGCGGTCAAGCGGTGTGACTGCCGTTTCCGTTCTTCCGTCCACCTCATGCTTGGAGATGTAGAGATGTGCGTCGGCGAGTGCTGCAATTTGCGCTGAGTGGGTGACGCAGAGAACTTGACATCCTGTTTTCCCAAGCTGCTTGAGCTTCAGGCCAATCTTTTGTGAGGTCTTACCGGACACTCCGGTATCTACCTCATCGAAGATCATGGTGGTAATCTGCTCGTTTGCAGCCATAACGCATTTTGCGGCGAGCATGATACGGGATAATTCACCGCCGGAGGCAATCTTCTCAAGCGGCTTCAGCGGCTCTCCCTGGTTTGTGGAAATCAGAAATTCGACCTTGTCACAGCCGCGCGCACCAAACTGTATGGAATCGCCGTCGCTGTCGGTGGATGCGCCAAGTGGTGTGATCTGTACGGAAAAGCGTACCTTTTCCATGTCAAGGAATGCAAGCTCCTCCATAATACGCGCAGAAAGCTCCTTGCCCGCACGGACGCGCGCCTCGTGCAGAACGGAGGCCTGTGCGGCAAGCTCCGCTGCCTTTTTTGAAAGCGCGGCTTCCAGCACGGCGATCTTTTCGTCGGACAGCGTGATGTCGTCGAGCTCCGATGCGGCTTTTTCGCGAAAAGCAAGGACGTCTTCCACGGTTGCACCGTACTTCTTCTTCAGTCTCGAGATACTCTCAAGCCGTCCCTCTATTTTGTCGAGCAGCAGAGAAGGATCACCCTCGTTGTCGTCGGCGTAAGATTCCACGGTTTCTGCGATATCTTCGATCTCGTAACGAAAACCGGATAATTTCTCGGAAAATTCCGACGCCTGCGGAATGACCTCAGTCATGGCATCCAATGCTGCAACAGCGCGGTCGATCAGCTCAATCGCAGAATGTCCCTTTTCGTTCTGATACAGTGCGTGGGTTATGATCTTAACGTGCTTTGCAATTTTTTCCGCGTTGCGGATCTTCGCACGCTTTTGCAGGAGCTGTTCTTCCTCTTTTGGCTTGAGCCGGCCGGCGTCAATATCGTTGATCTGATATTTCAGCAGCTCGGAGAGCCGAGCCTTTTCCTGCTCGCCGTGCTGAAGTGAGCGGATTCTGGAGCGCAGATCGTTGTATTCGCTCCAAAGCGCATCATATTCGGCAAGTGCCCCCTGCAGGGACGCGTAGTCGTCAAGATATACGATATGTGTTTCCGGGCGAAGGAACTGCTGATTGTCATGCTGACCGTGAATGGCGATCAGCTGACCGATGAACTCCTTTTGTGTGGAAACGGAGATCGGTCTGCCGCCAATGCGTGTGACGGCTTTTCCGTCTGCCTGTACGGTGCGTCCAAGCAGCATCGTTCCGTCCTCGTCGATGCGGATGCCTGCTTCGGCCATCTGTGCGGAGAGTGCGTCGGGAATTCCGGAAAACAGCGCGGTTGCGGCGGCGGAGCTCTGACCTGTGCGAATCAGATCACGCTGCGGGCGGGCACCGAGCAGAAGATTGATGGCATCAATGATGATGGATTTTCCGGCACCCGTTTCGCCGGTGAGGACGGTGAATCCGTTGCCGAGTGTAATGTCTGCTTCACGGACCACGGCAATATTTTCAATGTGTAAGGTATCAAGCATAGGTGCATCTTCTCCTTGCGGGGCAGAACAAAATCAGCGCAGAAGCTCCTTGTATTTTGCAGTGAACTCCTCCGCAATTTCAGAGGAGCGCATAACGATCAGGATGGTATCGTCGCCGGCGACGGAACCAACGATATCCTGCATCTGCAGTGCGTCAATGGCAGCAGCAGCGGCCTGTGCCATGCCTGCATACGTTTTCAGAACGACGATGTTTTGCGCGTAGTCCGCCTTAATGACCGTTTCCTTGAGAATGGTCTTGAATTTCAGTGCGGTTTTGGTGCCGGAATGCTGAGAGATGGCGTATTTGTAGTGTCCGTCATGTCCTGCAACCTTGACAAGCTGAAGCTGCTTGATATCTCTGGAGATGGTTGCCTGTGTAACCTCGAATCCATCCTCCTTCAGCTTTTCCAGCAGATCGTCCTGTGTTTCAATATCGTGCGTGGAGATGATTTCGATGATTCTTTCGTGGCGATTCTGTTTCATGTCAGTATATGTCCTCAATGTAAGAGGATATCCTTTCCTTAGATCCCATCGTGTCAGGAATCAAAATTTACTGTTCAGTACGGAGAAAAAGCGGCTCTCATGAAAGCGTATCATACGTGTTTCAACACTGGAGCGGCGTATGCGGACGGTATCACCGAGAAGCAGCTTGTAATTTGCGGATCCATCGACGGTGAGGTACGTATTGTCCTCGCGCATACAGATGTTTTCGATTTCCAGCGTACAGTCGGCAGATAACAGCATCGGTCTTGCACTCAGGGTATGCGCACAGACCGGTGTCAGACAAAAGCAATCAAGGGAGGGGTCAATGATGGGGCCGCCTGCAGACATAGAATAGGCTGTGGATCCGGTCGGTGTTGCGGCGATGACGCCGTCTGCGTGGAATTGGGTAACGGTTTGTCCGTCACATCGGACGGCAAGCTCAACCATGTGCGCAATGGCACCGTTGGAGATCACGGCCTCATTGAGCGCGTGCGGCATACGGTGGATCTCCGCACCGTTCCTGCATACGTTTACCG
>JAGBZV010000108.1 GCA_017628075.1 Clostridia bacterium | reverse complement strand
GATTGCAAGATTGGTATTCTGCGATTTCAGCTCCTTATAGGAATGGCCGTTTACTACCGCAAGGTTATTATCGTAATTTTCCTGAGATACGAAGCCGCCCGGATTCTGACAGAAGGTGCGGACCTTGTTCTTGAATGGCTTTGGATAGCCAATTAGCTTGGATTCGTAAAGAACCTCGTTGATGTCCTCAATGATTTCATTTCGCACCTCGACTCTGACACCGATATCCACCGTCCCCGGCTGATGCGCGATGTGATGCTCATTGCACAGCCTCTCAAGCCAGTCAGCTCCGCGGCGTCCCGTAGCCACAACCGTATGGCGTGCACGGATTTCAAAATCGGGTTCGCGGCCGTTCGCTGCGTGGACCGTTATGCCAAGACATTGACCGTTTGCGAGAAGCAGATCGCTGCACTCATACCCAAAGAGGATCTCTACCCCGTGGTCAATCAGCCAGCGCTGGATGCTGCCATACAGCTCCTGTGCCTTCTCCGTGCCGAGATGACGGATCGGGCAGTCCACGAGCTTCAGTCCCGCATTGATCGCGCGACGACGGATCTCCTTTACCTTTTCCGGGTTTGAAACGCCCTCAACGTGAGGATCGGCACCGAATTCCAAATAAATGCCGTCTGTATAATGGATCATTTCCTGTGCAAAATCGTATCCGATCAGATCAGGCAAGGCGCCGCCAACCTCGGCAGACAGCGACAGCTTTCCGTCAGAAAACGCACCTGCGCCTGAAAATCCCGTCGTAATATGACAGTAGGGCTTGCAGTCCACGCATTTACGCGTCGTCGTTTTGGGACAGCGGCGGCGCTCAATGGGTTGTCCCTTTTCTACGATCACGATCCTGCCGCGATACGGCGTTTCTGCACGCAGCAGCTCAAGCGCAGTAAAAATACCGGCAGGCCCGGCACCGACAATGACGATATCACAATTTTTCAAAGCATTCACCACAGCACCAAGGGTGCATCCTTTCTCCAAGATCAGTCCACCGCAGATCGGATGATACGCATCCGATGCAAGCAGCGGGTTTGAACACTCTACGGATTCAGTATATCACAGAATGCGGATTCCGTCAAGTGATGTCCCTGTTTTTTTCCCGATTTGGAAAATTTTTATGCGAGCCCCTTGAAAAAAAACGCAGGATAGTGTATACTAATATTGATATAACAGAAAAGGAAGCACCGCCGGAGAGCAGTGCTTCGGCGGTGTCGTGCAGACAAACAGCATCATTTGGTTGTATTGGCAAGATATTCCTCCAGACAAAGTCCTTCCGACCAAATGCGATACGCATGATAGCGTCCTACGTAGCGGAAGTGCCACGGCTCATAGGAGATACCGGTTTCATTAACCTTGTCCTCCGGGAAGCGCAGAATAAATCCAAATTTCCAACAGTTTTCAGCAAGCCAGGCAGCCTGCTCATAGTTTGCAAAGGAAACGTCAGCTCCCGAAAGCGTGTGCATATCGCAGCTGAGGCCCGTCTGATGCTCACTGGTTCCCGGACGGCAGGAGTAGGTCAGAACCTCGGCCTCCGCCTGTTCCTTGGTCCAGGTGGGATGCTCTGTCATCTCATTCTGTGTATACTGTGTAAACAGGTAGTTCTGCGTTGCATAGCTGCGGTATCCGCTCGTGACAGACAGTGGATATCCGGAGGGCGTATCCGGCGACAGCATTCCCTGCGCCTGCGCCTCAATATACAGCGCTTCCAGCGCGCGTGCGGCGGCTCTGCGCATCTGCTGCGCATCCCGTCCGTCCTTGCGCGTATTCACAACGTCCACAAGATCGTCCGGAATGTCCTTTGACGACAGCGGATTTTTCGAATTCACAAGGATCAGATACGCATCACGATCCTCCTCCGGGTTCATATACTTCTCATAGTCCTTCAAATCGGACACAAAGCCCATTGCCGCATAGGAGAGATCAGCTTGTGGCACAGGATCATCCGTCTGCGAGGAATCGTCCGTGCTGTCCGTTCCCTCCGATCCGGAATCGGGATTTCCCGTTCCGACAACATCCGTCTGAACCGTATCGGTGCCCGATCCAACACCATCATTATGGTCGCCATTTCCGATAATACTGCGGATGATCAACGACGTAAGCAGAACCAGAAGCAGCAGAATAAGCACACATACGCATCCGAGAATGATGCGATTCCGTCGAATCTGCTTTCTTCTGCGAGCAAGATAGGCGCGGCGCGCGGCAATCTGCTGCGGGGTAAGCTGCCTTGGTGCGCTTTTCTGCTGTACGTAACGGTGCCCATCCGGCCCCTGCCCTCTCGGGTACTGCGAATTCATATTGAAAACCATACCTTTCCGATATTTATTCCGGTCGTTTCAGTCAGACCATACCTTTTCATATAACCTATTGTACCACGATCCGGAATGTTTGTCAATCTTTAGAGGAGAAATTCATGAAAAACAAGTACAAACAGCTACTATCCAACACGGCAATCCTTGGCATCGGCACCTTTTCCTCAAAGCTGCTGGTGTTCTTCATGGTGCGCTTTTATACGGCGTGTCTTACCACCGACGAATACGGTATCGCCGATATTATCACACAAACCGCAAATCTCCTGATCCCGCTTCTCTCCCTTGGAATTGCCGAGGCCGTGTTCCGCTTCGCGCTTGAGCGAGATGAGGATCCTGCGCGCGTGTTCACGACCGGAATCGTCACCGTGCTCGGCGGCGGCGCTGTATGTGCCGCACTGATCCCGATCTTCAATTCCATCTCCTTCTTTGGCGGATGGGGCGTCATGATCTGGGCATATACGTTTTTCTCCTGTCTTCACACCGTCTGCGTGCAGTTCATGCGTGCCCGCGGCAGAATGAAGCAATTTGCCGGTTACGGCATTCTCTCAACCGCAGTAACGATCCTCTTCAACCTGATCTTCCTGCTTGGGTTTGACATGGGTATCACCGGTTATATTCTGTCCGTCGTATTATCCGATGCACTCGTAACGCTGCTCCTACTCTTTACGGAATCTCTCTGGAAATACGTGCGCATCTCCGCGCTCGACCGAAGCAAATTTGCACAGCTTCTTCGCTATTCCGTTCCTCTCATTCCCACAACCGTATTCTGGTGGGTAACGAACGTCGCTGACCGCTACATGGTCACGTGGATGATCGGCTCGGATGCAAACGGCCTGTATGCGGTTGCATACAAGATCCCCACGCTGCTGATTTTGTTTTCCGGAATCTTTATTGAAGCATGGCAGTTCTCTGCCGTAACGGAAAAGGGGGACCGTGAGCACGCAGCCTTCGTTGAAAACGTCTTCGATTCCTTCCAGGCTCTGATGTTCATCGCAGGCTGTCTTCTGACGGCGTTTGCAAAAGTTGCCGTCAGCGTTATGACGACCGAATCCTATTATGGAGCGTGGGCATTCATTCCCGTTCTCTCTGCCGCAACGATCTTCTCCTCCCTCGTTACGTTTATGGGATCCGTTTATCTCGTTGAGAAAAAAAGCGTTCTCTCCTTCGTTACCTCCATGCTCGGTGCTGTCATAAATATCATCCTCAATCTTCTTCTCATTCCAACACCGCTCGGCGTCAACGGTGCGGCAATCGCAACGTTTGCAAGCTATTTTATCGTATTCATCATTCGTGCCATCAACACGAAAAAGTATATCCGCTTCAATATGCATCCCCTCAAGCTGACCGTCAACACGCTCCTCGCCGCCATACAGGCCTACTGCATGGTTATGGAAACTCCTGGATGGATCTTCATTCAGGCAGCCGTAATCCTACTGATCCTTACCATCAACGCACGCCCCATCGCTGCCGGTATTCTGCAAGTTCTGCGCCGGCGCGCACGCTGACGTATGCGCAGAACGATCGGAAAGACGGAGTGGGTGCGCCGGCTGCTGACTGCAATTGAACGGGAGCATTGGAGCAAGGTCCTGATCGTGGCTCTGCTGCTTTTAGCGCTATACGTTTACAACGGCTTCCATCGCAGCACGGGAGTGCCGCTCTACGGTGAGGGTATGCCCGATATCAGCCGATCCGCCGTCGTACATTACATCAATGTCGGTCAGGCAGATGCCGCCTGCATCGTTCTTCCGGGCGGTGAGGTATTGCTCATTGACGCAGGCGCAAACGCCTCTGAGCCTCAGCTGCTTGCTTATCTGGAGCGGTATGGCATCTCCCGCATCGACTGTCTTGTTTTGACACATCCGCACGAGGACCATATCGGCGGAGCGGATGCGGTTCTCGAGGCCTACGACGTTAAAAGCGTTCTGCTCACCTCCGCAGAAGCAACGAGCACGACATACGACCATCTGCTTACCTGCATTGAAGACGAAGGATCCGTCGTCTATATTGCAAGCCCGGGTGACCGCTACACTTTTGGTGAGGCATCCTTTTCCGTTCTCGGTCCCCACGGCGATACGTGGGAATCACTCAACAACGCAAGCATCGTACTCCGCTTTGATTTCGGTGACACATCTTTTCTTTTTACGGGAGATGCGGAATCCGAGGAGGAAGCAGCAGTTCTCTCCTACGACATAAAGAGCGTGTCTGCCGATGTGCTGAAGGTTGCGCACCACGGCTCTCAAACCTCAACAACGCGCGCGTTTCTGGACGCCGTTGCTCCAAGGATCGCCGTTATCAGCTGCGGAACGTACAACGAATACGGCCACCCGCACGACAGCGTAATCGATTCGCTTACCGCACATACAAGCCATATTCTGCGCACCGATCAGCACGGCTCAATTCGTATCTATACAGACGGAGAACGCCTGTGGGCGCAGGGTGATTCTTAATTTACAAATCTTCAAAGCCGAGG